>JAUQYS020000189.1:0-7310 GCA_030587585.2 Candidatus Njordarchaeota archaeon | reverse complement strand
TAAAATAGTTCGTTGATAACAAAAGTCTTATAGCTGTTTTTAGTTTCCATTCGCTTATATCTATGCCTTTCTGTTTGAGATAGTGGGCTATCGCTTTAATGTTCATGCTTCCAGTATAAGAGTACATCTCATTTATCCCTTTTAATGTCTCTGACCCTAATTCGTTTATAACCTTTTTTCGAACACACATTAAGAATTCCTCGAGTTTTGGTTTACTGACTTTTAGATATTTCGATCCATGTATGAACCCCCAATTTTTAAGAGCTCTAAAATATAAAATGGCTGTATTCATACTAATGCCTGTCGAAAGAATGGATTTTATAAGTTCTTTTCGTGTAGCGTAGCTAGGAAGCTTTTTTAGTATATCATAGGCCCTATATATGTTTACTGGCAATATATTTGTCAATAAACATCACTGCATTTTTTATTTTTTCTAGAACCATGAAAAACATTTTTATAATAATTAATTAGATTAGAAAAACAAAAGGTGATAAATTTTGGTTAAAAAATCGAAAAGTAGCCATAATGGGCTCTTGAAAGTTGAGTCGATAACTCCCCTATTTCCAGTCGGATTTACAAGGGCACCAATACCTCCGATACCAGAGCTTCATGAGCAGCTGAGTAGACCTATTATTGAATTAAAATTAGAGAATAATAAGCAGCTTAGACTTATGGGCATTCCATATGACATTGCTTTAGAGATATGGTTTCATTTGAAGAGCAAGAAGAAATATAAATCTAGACGGGATCCTCGATTATCAATATCGGAGTTGATGTGTGAGATAGCAAAAGTGGATCAAGTAATAATTAATGATATACTCCCAGATTTGGGGGTCTACGTTGCGGATGTTTATTTGAAGGTAGATGGAGAAAAAGACTTAGCTAGATTCAAAATGATACCTTCCCACGCCATATTGCTCGCGCTTTTAAGTGAAGCGGATATTTACGTAGCTGAGAGACTTCTTAAGCTTGAGGAAGAAGAAAGCAAGGAACAACCAGAGGAAGATCTTGTATTTGAAGATATAACATATTGGTAAGATAAGGGTTATATCTCACAAGATAGAACTCTCATATTTTTAATTGTCGCAAAAGTTCCCGAAAAATTCTTGATGCCTTCTTTGAAAGGCACAAACAAAATTTCTCTTTTGGTAATAAATATAATCCTTTTTTGGTAAGGGAAAAAAAGTCTGATTGAACGCTTAAAAATTTTAATGCAGTCCATTTCGTCGATTGCTTGGATTTTTATTGCTGTAGAATCAAGAACGTTTTTATTTGTTGTTGAAAGACTAAGTGCGTTTAGTAGACCATTAACGGAAATAATTCTTACTGGAAATCCTTCGGATAGTATTGAGTTTTTAGACTCCACAGCGCCCTGACCGCAGATTATTTCTTTGTTCTCTATTTTTTTCTCTACGCAATACATAAATGATAGAAAGCTACTTTGTGATATACGGATCCTTACTTCAGATACAAAGTAGAGAAAGTCGTCATCTTGATATATAAACTTTGGGGCGGGAAAAATTATGAAGTCTTGCATAATTACGTTGCAGAGGTCATTTACGGAGTCAAGAAAAAATAGGACAATATATAGATTTTTTAATTTAGTTTCTTCACTCAGATTCTTCTCCCTCGAATTCAGATTCTTCTTCTGTTTTTTCTGCAAGCAATTTAGCAAACGAAGATCGGGGATGAATATCCACGATGTCGTCTCTTTTTACTAGATATGACGGAGCAGTTACGATTCTACCATTAACTACGATATGTCTATGAGTTATCATTTGTCGAGCTTGGTGTGGGCTTCTTGCCAAGCCTAGCCTCCAAACGATTGATTGCAAGCGTCTTTCGAGAATATCCTCAACACGCAATCTTAAAACGTCATCTAGTGATGCATCCTTCTCTAGGATTCCTAACCGGTATAGCTTATCAATAAGAGCCTTCTCATCGTTTATTCTTTCTGAGGGATCGATGGCTAAAAGCTTTCGTGCTCGTCTACGAATTTCGGAGAGTAATGTCTTTGCTCGCCATAATTCTTTTTTATTTCTAAGGCCATAATATCCGACCAGACGTATTTCCTCGATTAGTCTATCTCGCTCAAAAGGTTTCCTTGGAGTCTTATATTTCTTTTTTAGGCGTCGCATAATGCATTCACCTCTTTAAGTGATGGATTATTAAGTATGGTCGTGTTCTACCTAGCCTTTGGCCACGTGCTTTAAGCCCTTTAGAATGTCTCGTTCCCTTCCACGCCCCTAGATTTATCATGCGTTCTATGTCTCTCTTAATTTGTAGAGTTAATGTGCTGCCGATCAAGTGTCTATGTTCCCCTGTTACTCTATCATGCGGCCTATTAACGAGCCAATGAGGTATCCCAAACTTTAGTGGGTTTCTTATTATCTCATTGAGTTGGCCTATTGTTTCATCATCTACTGTTCCCAACAACGCTCGTGGGTTGACCTTAGTTTTCTTGATTATTGCATTCGCCAAGCTTATTCCAATTCCGAGAACGCGTGTTAATGCATACAGAACAGCCATTTCTCCGGGTATATCAGTATCAGCAACACGAACAATATCCTTGAATCCCTCGGGTCTAACGAATTCATGTATAAATGTCTCGGGTATCCTTAGCTTAGATTTCTTTTTTGGCATTTCGAAGACACCGAAATAATGCTAATAGCTGAAAGGCATTTTTTTGGTTCATTAAGTTTTAGTATAATTGCTATTTTAAATTATAAGTGTTTTTAATTGTGCTTTTTGTTGACTGAAAATTGTGGTGTGACTCATATGGGAGAAAATGATGCTGATTGGAGAAAAGATCCGAAAAAAAGAAACGACTTAATTAAAAAAATGGCTAGATTGCTGGAGGAGGGACATAGGATGCTTGATGAGGTTTGTCCGAAATGTGGTACGATCCTTTTTTTCAGAAAGGATGTAGGTCTTAAGTTTTGCCCAAATTGTGAAATTTTCTTAGCCACGCCTGAGGAGCTATCAAAAATGAATAAGAATAGAGTAGAGATTATAGGCGAGTACATTGGGGGGGAAATAGTGGAAGTAAGTGAGGATAAAAAGAAAGGAGTTCTGGCCACAAAAAAATTACCGATCGAAAAAAACAAGCGAATCAAAGCCATAGGTGTCGGGGGAGACATATTGATGGAGATAGATGAGATATTGAGAATGATCATTCAAAAAATAAAAGAGAGGATAGTCTACGAGTTTGATAGATTATCCTTAATGGATGCTTTTGAAGTATTAAAATTAATTTTTGAATTAAAGCTAAAAATTAGTGAAGACAATGGCTGAGGATAACATAGATACTTTTTATGAGACGCTTATTAACGCAGAAGGCGTCCATGGGGTTGTGCTATTTAGGGGGGATTCTATATTAAGATCAAGCTTAGAAGATAAAACGGCCGAACAATTTATAAGTTTTGCTGAAGAAATATTCAGCAAAGCTCAAAAATCTCTAAGCAAATTACCAAGCATGTATGGAGAAATAAATTTTGTAACAATTTATCTGCAGAACAATGTGACAGTATTAGTAGCAAGGCACAAGGATGTAGGTCTCATAGTGATTGCTCGCATTGAGAAAAGCGAACCCACTGTGATAGATAAAATAATACAAAAAATAAGTGAGATTATAAGTGCTTAGAATAGAAGGCTTAGTCCGGCTAAGGACTCTTCCTCGGTCTTTTCTTTTTTCTTTGGTTTCTTTTCCTCTTTCTTTTCTGGCTCAGCCTCTTTTTCAGGTTTTGTTGCTACCGGTTTTTGTTGGATAATATGTTTAATATCATCTGGAATCTCAGGTAAGTCGTCCTGTATGGCCATTGCGAGACTAACTATTTCTCCAAATAGTGCTCTGATTAAGTCTGGCAAGGTATCGGTGGTTATGAATCCCGTTTCTGTCGCGAGATTTAATATTTGTCGAATGGATAAGACCAGCAGATCGGATATTGTCTCTGGTAATGGTATTTGTGCCTCGATCGATAGTGAGCGGGCTTCAAATATAGCTTTTTGTAGTTCTTTAATATACTCTTCATGAGGCTTTAGTAAGATTTCTTTTTCAATAAAAGAGCTATCAACGAAAGCTCCCAGCACTTTTGGGCCGACTTCTAATGGTTTTATGTCTAGGAGAGCCATAACGCGAGCCGCATAAGGTGAGACTACTTGCCCAGCCTGTACCAAAACATGATCCTGTGAAATAAATACTTCTCCATCAAATATACGTACTGGTAATCCAGCCATGCGCATTTCACTCATTTCTGGTCCAGGTTTGAATCCAGTAAATCCTTTCTTTATAACAACATCGATTGGTGAAATTTTTCCGGGTTTAAGTGCTCGCTTTTCTTTTATTTCATCGGCTATTCTTGCGAGCTCAAAGGGATCGTCATTAGTGAAAATAATAGCATGCATGTCAGTTAGCAAATCCTTTAATTTTTGGAGATATGGTTTGCTGTCTTTGATTCGATCAACTGCCAGTTCTGTTAGGGTATTCTTAATAACGCGTATAATGGCATCTTTTTTCCAAAGTCGTTTTCTTAGATCCTTCATTTGATTAGTATTTACGTCTCTTATGCTGAGGATTATGACATGCTTATATTTCTTGAAAAGGTCTAATATCTCTTTTATTGTTTCTATTTTTTTGGAGGGATAGGACCTAGTTCTTCTATAAACAATTTGCATGCTCAAAATAATCACCTATCCTACAGTAATACCATAGGCTGGCCCCATTGTGGTCTTAATATAGATATCGCTTATGTTTCTAAAACCGTTAGGAAGCTTATTAATAACGCTGTTAATTAACGCTAGAGCATTCTCGACGAGATGATCGATTGGAAGAGACCTATATCCTATTTTTGTGGCAATTTGTGGAGTGGTAGAAAGACGAATTGCAACAGTTCTCTTTGCTTCCTTAACGGCATCTATCATATTTTTATTTGGTGGTACTGGAATTGGCATTTTATTTCTAGCTGCTAAATATTTTGCGATATATCTAGCGACGATTGCCATCATTGTTGCACTGGCAACAAAAATACGAAATTTTTTCGCCATTTTTTTCGCCATTCTTGGGCGACTTCTGAGGACTTCCAATTTAGCTTTATCTACGACCTCGAGTATTATGTCTTTAAAATCGGCAGATTGGATTTCGGTAAGGTGGCGGCCATCCGCAAACACACCAATTTTATCTATTTTTGCGACATCATATGGAAGTTTAACAAACGTCCTAAATCTATTTTCAGGTCTCCGTAGATCTATATCTCTGACTACTATCGTACACTCTACACTTTCCTCAAAATTTCGTTTTGGCGCATTATTAATAGCTTTCTCGATTATTTCCCTTAGCGGTTTTTCTATGGCCTCTGGCCTTGTTATTCGCATCTTAACTAGCACCAAGCCTTAGCATATACTATTAGCATAAATCTTCATAGCCAACAATCTTATCATATACTTTATCGAATTTAAAGTTCTGGCATTATAACTTGTTGTCTGAATTTTTTGTTTAAAACATCTTTTTTAAGCACATAAATATTGTTTAATAGGACTCAGAACCAATTAATATGATCCAACGACTATATCAATTAAAAAGGTGAAGAAAATTATAGTCCCAGTAAGATGCTTCAGCTGTGGGGCGGTCATAGGACATTTATGGGAAGATTTCGCCAAAAGGGTCTCTCGAGGAGAGGATCCAGGGAAAGTTTTAGATGCATTGGGAGTAAAAAAAGAATGTTGCAGGAGGATGTTACTTAGTCATATAGAGTTAGTTGATAAGCTAATTAAATATCAACAACAATGGTTCAGAAGCGTGGAATGGTGATACGATGTCAGAAGAAGGATTACTTATCCCTGCAAGTATGTATATGAAGTTTGGTGTGCATATAGGCACGCATTCCCTTGCTGATCCTATGAGAAAGTTTGTTCATGGAAAGAAGACGGGGGTATATCTGATAGACATAAAGAAAACAGATGAGCGCATTAGAGTTGCTGCTAAGATGTTAGCAGATTTTGAGCCAGACCAGATATTTGGTTTTGCTATGCGACTTTACGCGCAGAAACCACTATTAATGATGGCAAAGTGGACGGGAATAGTTGCGCGTATAGGTAAATACTATGCGGGAATACTTACTAATCCATCATTACCACAATATACAGAACCCGAGGTTGTGTTTATTTCCGATCCAATAAAGGAAGCCAATATAGTGAGAGAAGCAAATATGGTTGGCGTCCCGGTTGTTTCTCTAGCCGATACATCAAATGAGCCTTACAATGTTGATTTGGTGATTCCTTGTAATAATAGAGGAAGAAAAGCACTAGCTTTAGTATATTGGTTGATATCCAATCAAGTATTGAGAGAGAAAGGTATGTTGGGGCCTGATGAGAGAATAGAGGACCCGGTCGAAAGCTTTATGGTATTCCTCTGAGATAAGATGGGTGGTCTTTATGCCTCATAGAAAAAGAAAAAAGGAATCAGAAAAAAAGAAAAAGCCGGCGGATGCAATAATTTTAGTGGTGAGCGATGGAAAATCTTTTTTTGGTACTGGCATAGCCTTTGAGATATACTTGACTGACGATAAGCATAAGAAAATCTTGGAGGGGAGAAGTATCGGTGAGATACTTGACGGTAAGGATATAGACTTACCTGGATATCAATTTAAAATAGCGGGAGGTACAGATAAGTTTGGATTTATGCATCATCCTGCCATTGAGGGAACAGAGTTAAAGAGCGTAATCTTATCGGAGCATCCTGGAATAAGATTTACACGATATAAGGTTGAGAAAAGAGGGGGAGGCTACAAAATTGTTGATCTTAGGAAAGTTTCCAGAAAAAAAACTGTGAGGGGCAGAACAATAAGCGAATATACGCGTCAGATTAATCTGATTGTCTTATCTAGAAGAGGTAAAAGCATAAAGGAAATGCCAAAAGAATCAATACTATCTGACAGAATACTATCTCCCCTTGCCGAGAAGATGGGGTTCCTAGTAATAAGAAATGGTCTGCATAGAGTAAGATTTATCGAAGGGGAAGATATTATCCGACTCGAAGATAAGATAAAAGAACTAGGATTTTCGGATGATCTAATCAAGAGAATAAGCATAGACCTAGGAGTAGAACTCTTAAAGAAAGGCAAAAAAATTGTCCGAGAGGTAATTAGGCCAGTGCTAAAATGTAGAGGCAACATGCAATTCGCTAAATATGTTGGGAAAGTATTCTACGATCTCTATAAGGATCTTAAAGATGGAAAAGTAGATCTTAGCGATCAAGACAAAGTTATTTCTGACATTGTTGAAAAAATAGTTGAGGGCGCAGAAAAAGCACTTAA
>JAUQYS020000142.1:0-4813 GCA_030587585.2 Candidatus Njordarchaeota archaeon | reverse complement strand
AGTTCATACAGCGAATTAGCAAACCTCATAACACATGGATTTCTACAATGAGATAAACCAAAAACATGACCCAATTCATGTTTGATTGTTTTCCTCAACCTTTCGGCATATTTTATGTTATCTACTCCATATCTAAGCCTAGAGATTCCGATAACAGCCCCTCTTTGTGGTAATGCTACTCCGAAGACAAAATTAAGGCCCGGAACGTATATATCGAATGGGACTATTACCAAAAACATATTGGCTATCTTCATGACTTCTTCTAGAATTTTCTCAGCATTGTATTGCATCCTACTCTTGCTATATGATTTATTTATGTCGATCGGTAAATCCGATTGCTCTACCTCCAATCTAAAAGTAGAATCTATTGCCTCTTGTACTATCTCGCGAGTTTCAGTGTCAACATCTTTATGAAAAAAAATTTTAATCTTCACTTTCCAGACTTCTAAAAACGATTATATTAATGCTATCTTTCGGATAAAATTCTATTATTCTAGTTTTCATTCCAACAGCTATTCTTGCTATTTTTCCAGCTATCTTGGGTGCCTTTACGCTAATTGTGTCAAATATATCTTGTAACAAGCTTGAGAATATCGCTCCGATTGTCTCTAATAGTTCTGTTTTTTCTTTTGGATATGGATAGGCCCCAATTACTAAGCCCTGGTCATCTGTTGCTACAACAAGTTTAACATCTTTATACATCTCAACAACTTCTTTTAGAATTCCCATAACTTCTTCTTCAACCGAAGCCATTATTCATCACGATAGAACTAATAGATCACTATCTGAATTTTACTTTTATTGCTTTCTTTGGACAAGATTCTACGCATCTCAGACACAAAATGCACTGTGGGCTACTTATACGTCCGTTTTCCCTAAAATCTAGGATTGGAACATCCATAGGGCACACGTACTCGCAGACTTTACATTCATCACACAGAGACTTATCGATGACTACGTGAAGTAAAGACACTTGTGCTCCAAGCCCCATAATAGCACCAAGCGGGCATAGAGTCTTACAATAAAAGCGGGGCAAAAAATACATGCCAAGTAGTACTATTATCAAGAATATTATTCTCCAATAAAATGATGATGGTAAATAGAAATAGTCTACAAATTCTTTTGGCCACAAATCATGATATGTATACCAAAATAACAACCCAAAGATCGTGGTAACAGGATCAATAAACGTTGATGGTGCATACCCAAAATCTCCAAAGTAGTTTCTAATGCTACTTCCCATAACCTCATTATAATAAATCGAAACGTCAATCAACAAAAGTACGCCAGCGATGAATAGTGCAAATTTCCATAGCGAATAACTTATTTTTGGGTTTATTCTTTTTTTTCTACCCAATGCTCCGAATACATCATTAATAAAACCAAAAGGACATACCCATCCACAAAGGGATCTACCACTTACCAAAGCAAATAAAGATATACTCGCAATTGCTATCAAGGGAATAAGTCCCAATGCCAACATTATCTCTAGTAGCATCCAAGCATCAGCTACTATAACATATGGATTACTGAGGCCTACTCTTATAGGTAAAACAAGTACTGTGGCTGCATAGCCAAGTGTTCCTCCAAATATAGCAACAAATGACAGTATCTGCACAATATGTCTTAGAAACGAAATTCTATACCCTTTGAATTTTCGTATTTTTTCTTGTATTTTGCTACTCATTTTTATCACTTATTCTGGATAGCCAGCTAGCTCATACTTGAGAAATCTACTCAAAAAATCTTTGACAATATCATGCTGATTATAATATATGGCGAACAGCAAACACAAAATACCGATAGTTATCATTAATAATCTTGCACTTTTGAATCTCAAACCCAAAAACGATCACCTTTTTATGCTGTTCCTATAAATTTCTCTAAGAAATCGTAGCCAGCTATAGCGAACTGCAACCATAATGTTTGTTGCTTATTTATAAAAACTTCTGGGTCATATATCATAGGCAATTCCTTTATCTTGTTAAGTATACCCTCATACCCAACAATGCCTGGAACTCCTTTAATCATATCCACCGATAACTGGGAGGCCCTATTTTCTGTCACTAGTATTTTGTTAAAAGCACCTCGCCAAGCGCTTAAAATACTTACCTCATCAAGCTCAACATCAGCTATGGAGTAACTCTTTATTGTCTTTAAAAACCGTAGTATCTGTTTTGCATTTTTTCTTAAGATCGTTCCAAAGAACCTAGAAGCAAATTTACTGGAGACCAACTCGCCTATAGGTACCCGTATTAAATGTTCCCTCATATAATCTGCATATTTTGGAACTATAATAGTTTTTTTGCTTTCGATAGCCCTCTGATATACTGGCATCTCGATTAAAACTCCGTGGATAGGGAGACCAAATGCTGTTGGTTCTTGAGCTTTCTCTGGAATAAACTCGCACATATATGCACCAAGACCAAATATACCAACGCACTCCTCGCCACTTAGAAGTTTATATCTGAATATCTCCCTCGTAGATGGAATTATTAGTGCCACTGCAGACCATGTTATTTCCTTGATAGGTCTGCCCTCAAACATACCCATATAAACTGCGCCTATCAACTCCCGCCACTTAGGGAAAATCCACAATTCAGATTCTCCAAGCATCTTTGATTTTGCTATATCTAGTTTTTGATTTAGTTCGTTTACGTGACTAAGAATTTGACGAGACATCAATTTTTTGCCTATCTTAATTTCTGGAAAAACACTCCACAAGTACTCTATATCCTCAACACTAAGACCATACTTTTTGATTAGTGAAAATTTGTCAAATTCGTTCCGCTCGACTGCTGCCCGTAGAGCCTGAGTTATGTATATTCTCCTAACTAAATCCCTTATCTTCGGAAATCCCAAAGTTTCTAGTGCTTTCTTCAAGATGGCATCCCCCGCCTATATATCAAACGCAAGAGCTCCCCCCATTTTTTTGTGAAGTCTAGCCCACCTTAAATGATTAATTGCTTGTTGATAAATTCTCGGATATTTTGTCATTTTTAGCATTTCAGAAAAAGCATAGTAAAACCTTCTATTTATTTTATCCAATGTCTTAGCGATTATTATGATACATTGCTCGCTTGTCCCATTTTTCCTTATCCAGTTATCTATCACAATTACTATCTGTTTTAAAATAGACCCGCGAGCTGCATGATGACTCGGATGCAAATGCTCCAATTTCCTAATTAATATATCTATTCCTGGTACAGCATCAACCATTTGACTTACCCATTGTCTTCTTGAAAAATCTTAAATATTAAATTATATTAAAGACAAAAAATATCTCGCTAATATCATCGACTCTAATACCATCATATAATCATTCTAACTAGCATACTTGCAAAGGATCTGTTCTAATTATACGATGGCCATAAAATCTATTTGAGATAATAATCTCGCTATATTTTATCTTCTTAGATTTGAGAATATTTTTTAGACTATCTATATCCTCGACTATGAAAAGATGACTTTCACATTTGCAATCTGACGAACCAAAATTAGGAACATACTCAAACCCATATTTTAGCATAGCTTGTGCAAGATAGCATTCTATCTTCTTGTTTTCTATTATTATGACCCTCTCTATATCGGCATGTTCCAACAAATAATCAATATGCCAGAATTTATGCTTATTGTACTTTCTAATATGACGCCACACTCGCGCCCTTATACCTCCCGAACCATACGCCGAGCCAACATATGCGTATAAACCCTGAGAAAAATATATTTTTCCTAGCTTTCCAATAACGATACTTTTGTTCTTGTCCAAAAAAATGATTAAGATGTATGTTCCCTTTGTTGTTGGTAGACCCATTGTTACACGTTTTATATTTTCTATATTTTTTTGGTGAGTATACTCGCTATTATTGCCTTAGCGGAATGTAATCTATTCTCCGCCTGATCAAATACGACACTATGTTCTGATTCAAATATATCGTCGCTTACTTCCTCTCCTCGATGTCTGGGTAGACAATGCATAAATATAAACTTAGGATCAGCTCCTTCTACCAACTCTTGATTTATTTGATATTGTTTAAAAGTTTTTAGTCTTTCTTCTCTTTCTTTTTCTTGCCCCATAGATACCCAAACATCTGTATATATGACATGAACTCCATCTATTCCCTTCTTCGGGTCATCAGTAATTATTATTTTTCCTCCAGTTTCTTCGGCAATCTTATTAAGATTTTCGATAAAATCTTTTTTCGGCCAATAAGATTTTGGCCCTAGTAGCCTTATCTCCAGACCTAATTTCGCTGCTACTACTGTTAAGGAATGAGCAACATTGTTATCCACGTCACCAACGAAGCTTATTATTATGTCCCTTAGCTTTCCAAAATTTTCCTTTATTGTCATATAGTCTGCCACGGCTTGAAGCGGATGATACATATCGCTAAGAGCATTTATTACTGGCATTTTCGCATATTTAGCGAGAAGCACTAGCGATTCATGTGAGTATACCCTAGCAGCAATAGCGTCGACATATCTGTCTAAAACCCTAGCAAAATCTTCTATAGGTTCTCCCCTTGCGAGCTGTGTGGTGCCAGAATATACATAGATCGGTTTGACGCCTAAGCTATGGCATGCTACTTCTAGGGACATCCTAGTTCTCGTTGATGGTTTCTCAAAAAATAAAACCATGGTTTTACCTGACAATTCTTCGATATTTTTCGCAGAAATTTTTCCTTGCTTAAATTTTATCGATAAGTCAATAAGATATTCTATCTCTTTGGGTGAAAAGTCTAATAGTGTCAGAAAATCCTTTCCATATATCATTTTCAAGCACCAAACATATCAGAACAATTGATAATAAATA
>JAUQYS020000095.1:0-4140 GCA_030587585.2 Candidatus Njordarchaeota archaeon | reverse complement strand
ACGTCTATTTTAGCGGAACTATTTTTTATTGCGGGAATTGTTGCTGCGTGTTCTAGCTTTCCGCCCGAGTCGAGGATTCTTAGTTTGTTAAATACAGCTACGTATATTTTTGGAAAATCCATAAGACATGTGGCGACAGGATTTTTTGTCTTTTGGGTTTTGTTAAAGCTTGGAATTAGGATGACATTAGAAGGCATATTGGGAACAGATGATGTTATTCTGATGATAGTTATGTTGTTGTATGTTCTTGGTAATGTCGTAATGGATTTCGCTATTGGATACGTAGAAGGAGACATAAATAGAGGAATTCGCTCAGCTATTTCTGCGGGGTTCCTAAACATGCTTTTTATTAGTATAGTTTCAGTTATACTTATGGCCATAAATTTTGTTGGGCCGACATGGTCTTCGTTTAATAGTATCTTATGGCATACGACAGCTATTCTATTTGTTGGAGCATTGTTATCGATTTTTATAATTAGAGGAGAGCTAGAAATAAGACCTATGCTTAGGGACATAGAGATCGGTAGTAATATCTATAGACTGGATAGAACGAAGAGCATTATTCCTACAGAAAACGTAGAAATTGTAGTAAAGAACGGTGATTTTGTGGTACCTGTAGAGCGAGAAGATGAAGTCTTAGGATATTATATCTCTGGAGAGGTTTCATATAATGTTGATCTTGGAAAAACAAAAATAATTGGGGAGGCTTCAAGGATGATGATACTATCATTCTCCTTAGAATCAATTGAGGAGATCGGCAGAGATCTTTATTTCGTGTCTCGGCCTCTCGGTGAAGGTGGATTGATATTCGACTTGCAGCGAGATGCTGAAGAGTTTCTAGAAACGATAAGATACAAGTTTAAACGCGACATAGACGATATTGTAAGACTGCCCTTCGTGCATGTAATATCCGGCAAAAACTTTGACTATGTAAAGGTAGGTCCAATATTAGTCTTAGACTCAAAAGACAAGTCATATGTAAGTGTCGGCCCAATAAAAGTGGTTAGTGGCGATTTTAGACAAAAAACTGAGGGTGTAGACATGGTCATTATTTTGGATGATATTGAAAGAGGAAGAGTGGTATTCTCGATAAAAGGGTCTAAAATAGATTTATCTTGGGACGATATCGAAATAAGCAGGGGCCTCGAAAAAATGTCTTTTAGAAGGGGAAAAGCTAAATATATCAGAAAGCGAAATGAAATAATTATCGGTTGGAGCGGAAATATAATCAAACTGCGAGAAAAAAAGATTAAAATTGTATCTGGAGAAAAAGTAGTAGTCGTATCAGAAGACAAAATAAAAATAATATTGGGATCGAACGTAGAGATAATCAAAAACGACATACTCGCAGACCAGATACGGTCATATATCGAAGAAAAAATTGATGAGTTTTCCAAGAAGATACTTAGTGGAGGTGCTGTGAAAATCATCGCTGAGATTCTCAACACAGTAGACGATATAATCAGCACTCATATATAGAAAATATACTTCGCCAATGTATTCTGAATTTCAAATTTTTTGTTAGGTGACGTTTTTTATGAGCAAGAACAATAAGGAAAGAATATGGATCTTAGTGGATGTTCTACTGTGTTCGGGCTGCAGACTTTGCGAAGTAGCTTGTTCTTTGAAACATGAGAATACTATTTGGCCAGAAGCATCCAGAATAAGAATATACGAATATCTTCCTGGGGCTCCTGTTCCGCATCTGTGTGTACAGTGTTCTGACTATCCATGCGTATCTTCATGTCCAGTGGGGGCTCTATCAGTCGATGAAAAAACAGGAGCCGTCATAGTAGACAAAGAAAAATGCACAAGATGTGGCTTATGTATCGAAGCATGCCCAGGAGATGTACCGAGAATACCACGAAATGCGGATTCAGTAGTAATATGTGACTTATGTGGAGGGGAACCAGAATGTGTTAAGATCTGCCAAGAAGCTGGGTATAATGCTCTTAGACTTGTTAGAGGGCACTATAGAGAAGTTTTTAAGACATATGCTTCGGATCCAATATCGAAATCTAAGAGTATCATAAAGAAGATGTATGGTATTGAGGTGTGAGAAACGCCGTACGGATTTATCGGCAAGATTGTAGATATAGACTTATCAAGAGAAAAAATATCGTTTATGCATATTGATGAGGACATAATGCAGAAATGGTTTGGTGGAAGAGGATTAGGCGTATATATCCTCTGGCGCGAGTTAGGACACATATGGGAAGAAATAGATCCTCTAGGAGAAGAAAATATCCTTCTACTCCTGACAGGCCCACTAACAGGTTATTATCCTGGTATGAAAATTGTTATAATGGGTAAATCACCAGAAAGTAATGGTGTTGTCGGATCAGCCATATCTACTGAGATTGGCATAGAGCTTAAAGCCGCGGGATATGACGGTATCATTATAAGAGGGAAAGCAGAAAAACCAAAGTATATTGTAATACATGATGAAACAATAGAAATACTAGACGCAACAAAATTTTGGGGGATGGCTGGAAAAGACTTACTTATAAACCTTATGAAAGAAGCCTACGATAAAATAATAAAGGCTGAGAATAGAAAAGGCAAACCAAAAGAGCCGGGCATCATATATATTGGCCCCGCTGGAGAACAAAAGGTAAGATTTGCAGCAGTAATGTCAAAATGGACGCATGCTGCTGGATATGGTGGCTATGGAGCAGTTATGGGATCAAAAAATCTTAAGGCAATAGTAGTTAAGGGAACGGGGCCTCTGCCTAAGATATATGATTTACAGAAATATAAAGAAATGCTTAGAGAAATATACAAAAAAATATTTGAAAATGTAACCTTCAGATCTTGGGGGACAGGAGCGGGAGCATTTAGAGTAGGCGCTGTTACTTCCAGTGAACCAATAAAGAATTGGCAAGAAGAATGGCACAATAATTGGGAGATCAGTGTTGCTAACTTTGAGGCTAGGTGTTGGATAAAAAGATTTTGGGGTGATTATGGTTGTCCAGTTACGTGCATGAAGATATCATATATTGGTCATGGGAAGTATAAGGGGGCCTTAACAGATGCGCCCGACTATGAATTGGCGGCATATTTGGGTACAAATCTAGGAATATTTGAGCCAGAAAAAATAGTATATTTATCATGGCTTGTAGATGAATATGGATTGGATGGAATAAATACTGGAAATATCTTGGGTTTCGTTGCTGAGCTATACGAAAGAGGCATAATAAGTGAGAATGATTTGGGAGGAATAAGGCCTATATGGGGGGATGTTGATGCTTTCGCGGAATTGATAAAAATGATTGTATATCGAAAAAATCTTGGAAATATTCTCGCAGAGGGCATTTATAGAGCTTCTAAGATTATTTCAAAGATAAAGAATCAGGACGTTATGAGATACGCTGTTCATGTTAAGGGTATTGGTGTGGGAGCTCATGGAGTAAGAAGCAAGCTGGACTATACGGGGCCTCTATCATATACAGTTTCGGTTCAGGGTGGTGATCATACATCAGTAGCCGCATTGCCGGCTGTTAGTCCTACAGGCGAGCTAAAAGCTATTTTTGATGATTCGGCTGTCATTTGTATGTTTACTTCTTGGGTTGGCTTTGATACTCTTATGGAGTTTACTAGAGCTATTACTGGTTGGAATATAGATACTGAGAAGTGGACTAGGGAAATAGGTCTGAGAATACTTCATATGCAAAGAATATTATTATTGCTTGGCGGTCCGGACGAGTATTGGGATCCTATAGTGGATGATGATAATCCACCTAGATTTTATGAACCGCTTCCCACGGGGCCTTACGTGGGTAAGAAAATAACGAAAGAAGAAGTAGAAAAACTCAAAAAGCAATATTATGAGGAAGTTGGATATGATCAGAATGGTGTACCCAAGGAAGAATATCTCAGAAAACTTGGCATAGAGGACGCTATAGGAGCATTAAAGAGAATAAAGTCGCGATTGGGAATATAGAAATGAAGATAAAAATAAAGATTAGTATTATCGGAGAAGTGGCGAGAATAATAGGACGAGAACTAAGTATTATGGCAGAAACGGGCGAAAAAATATCAGAACTTTTGGACAAGATACTAAAAGGCAAAAATATGGGGTATTTGATAATATCGAAAGATCATATAGTCGTTGTAAATGGAAAAATAGTCGATAAGAAC
>JAUQYS020000074.1:0-6749 GCA_030587585.2 Candidatus Njordarchaeota archaeon | reverse complement strand
TGCTTCTCCAGTAATAGGTGCGTTCTTCTATAAATATGCAAGCAACGCTTTACATCTAAGTGTATTTGATAGCTTAATTTTTCCGTTTTATTTTCTTACATTATTTTCGTTTCTTGGGTTTCTTATTAGCCTCTTAACAAAAGAAACAATCAAGGAACGTAAATCAGTATCATTGAGGGATATGCTAAAAAATATCGAAGAAGAAATTATATTAGCACCGAAGGTGAGAGTATCTATTAACGCTATTTATGTTATGGGTCTTGCTAATGGTATAGCTATGGGTTTTGTTGCACCAATCGCGGGAATATTCATAATACAGTACATAACATCCGATCCTGAAGCATTAGGCTGGCTATCGACTATTTCTGGAATTATGGGTTTTATTGTTAATTATCCAGCTGGTAGGATATCCGATGTATTTGGAAGGAAAAAAATTATCGTATCTGCACAACTTGGAACAAGAATATTGACATTTATTATACCGTTTTCAAGAACTTTTAATGAAATACGTATAATATACTCAATGAGGAGCGTTATGTTCAATATTTTATCCCCCGTATATCGAGCCCTGCAGGCAGATCTAGTTCCCTTAAAAATAAGAGGAAAGGTATTCGGTACAGTACAATCATTATTTAATCTCGGAGCAGCTCTAGCTCCGATAGGAGGGCTTATTTATAGTAGAATACAGTATTTTACGATAAATCTTTTTGGATACCTACTACCGGGTGTAGCAATTTTGTTTTGGATTAGTGCTATTGTGGGTCTTATAGCCACAACAATATTTGCGTTGTATGTTGTTGAACCAAGGAACATTGATATTCGTTAGATTAAATATTCTTTTTTGGAATTAATCTATTGCTGGAAAAGTTCAATAGTCTGATTTAAAAGAAAAAAGATATAATATAATAAAAAGTGATAGAGATGTTTTTGCTTTTTTAATGCTTTGTTATATTTTATTTTTTTGTTATTTATGCTGATAGATATGAAAAGGCAGAATAAGATAGGATTTAAGCGTTTTCAACAAAGATTTTATCGGATATACAAACCATCGCCAGATTTAGGGAAAAATGATCTAATCAAACTTTTCAAAAAATTCTCGAAAAGAGCAGACATAGCTAATGTTATTATTCGATTTATAGGAAAAATGGATGTGAATAGTCTAGCTCGAGAGCTTAGGGAGCGTTCTGTAATAGTATCTGCGATGGATATTTTTAACATTTTAGAAAAGCTTAGAAAAAATGGCTATCTATATATTGCTGGAACAAGTATTCCTAAAAGAAAACCAGTCGAGGAAAATGTACAGGCCGTTTCTCAGGTGGTAGTTACCCCGCAACAACCTATAGAACATAAAGTTATTGAGGCCGATGAAATTATTAAAGCGCCATCTATTCCTCCCGAAGCATTGGACATAGACATAGCTCCAGAGATTCAAGCAATATCGATTGGCCAAATTGTGGAGATGACATCTGTAATACCTACGCACTTATCGAAAATCGTTGATGGAGTTCGCGATGCTCAGATATTTGAAAGATATCTAGAAATTAATGAATATATCAAAGCTATAGTGTTAGCTTCAAGAGAAGCTAACATTGTGCTGTGTTCTGTTTATCGAGATATAAACATAACTGATAGTATAGCATTAGCATTACTAGCTACGATTTCAGAGCACTCAGAAAGTGTAGCACAGGTCCTAAATTTAGGTGAATTTAAGGAAACGGTCGTTAATGCGGAGCGTTATTTTATTATGCTGTCTAGGCTTAAATATGATGTTGTTTTAGCTACGATATTTGAAGGATCTATTGCATTGGGGCTTATGATACGTGATTTTCTAAGCCTAAAGAGAGAAATCGTAGAATTAATGTCGTGAGGGACGGCACTATGAGCGGGCTTATTAATACTGTTGGGGATCAGAATTTGGCATATGTTCTTCTTTCATTGATAACGGAGATAAAAAAAGATAATCTGTGTATAATAGCCGAAAATGAAGTTCAAAAAGAGGCTCTAGAAATAATTGTAAAAGACTTTTTAGATATACTCAGTATTTACAAAGATAAACTAAAAAAAATAAAGATACCAAACATACTGATAGTCACTGTTGATGAGTATTATGACAAATGGGAAGACTACTCGGGGTATAGACTTGTCTTCTTAGAAGACAGCAATCTGAAATGGTCAGCGTTGAGCATTCTCTCAAAATACCTAAAAGATACCTTCAAGAAGTACAAGAGTCTAGAATTTGTTTACCAAGATCTATCAAATATTATAGTTTTAGTGGATTCATTGTTAAGTAAAGCCGATCTGGATATTTTGTCTATGGATCTTGAAAACAAAGATGAGAAGAAAAAAAGGGAAAACATAGAAAAAAACTTTTTTTCTTATTTTCTCGAAAATCTGAAAAACAAAGCAAAGGTAACATTAGCTACCAAAATATTATTGTATATTGCAGAGAAGATGTACGAATAATTTTTTGTATGATTTTTTGATATGTTTTTCTCCTAGAACATCTATACATTTACATCCATATTAAATTCCCGTTTTTTTAATTGTTTTGGTGCCTAGAATGCGGATTCCTAAAATAAGAGAATACGTAATAGAAAAACTCGATAAGGTATTTAATCCAAAAAGCGTAGCTGTTATAGGAGCCAGTAGGCATCCAGGAAAAATAGGTTATCAGGTTCTTAAAAATATTATTGATGGAGGATACGATGGAAAAATATACCCCATAAATCCTAAAGCCGACGAAATTTTGGGCATTAAGTGTTATCCTAGTGTTAAAGATATAAAAGAAGAAGTAGACCTAGCCGTGATAGCCGTACCAGCACCAATAGTTGGAAGAGTGATGAAGGATTGTGCAGAAAAAAAAGTAGGAGGAGCTGTGGTAATTTCTTCAGGGTTCAGCGAGGTAGGAAACAAAGAAGGCGAAGATGAGATAGTAGAAATTGCAAGAAAAGCAGAGATACCACTAATAGGCCCCAATGTTGTGGGAATATTAAGTAATACAAGTAAGCTCAATGCAAGTTTTGCTCCAGAGCTCCCATATCCAGGAAGTATAACCCTTATTTCTCAAAGTGGCGCACTTGTTATCGGACTCATCGGATGGACATGGATGTATAAGGTAGGTCTCACCAAAATCGTAAGTATAGGTAATAAAGCAGATGTTGATTTTTCTGAATTGATCATATATTTTGGCGAAAAGGATCCAGATACAAAATGCATAGCAATATATATGGAGGGAACAGATGCTGGCCGAGAGTTTTATGAGGCAGCGAAGCGAGTATCAGCAAAGAAACCAATTGTTGTGTTAAAAGCAGGGTTCTCAGAGAGAGGAGAATTAGCGGTTGCTTCGCATACGGGATCGATGGCTGGGGCAGCAAAGCTATATGCCGCAGCATTTAAACAAGCTGGCGTGATAATGGCAGAAAATTTGATTCAGCTCTATGATAAATCATTAGCACTAAGCTTACAGCCAATACCAAAAAATGATATGATTGTAGTCATAACCAATGGTGGTGGTGCCGGTGTTCTTTCTACAGATTCTGCTGAAAAATATGGTTTCCCGTTAAAAGATCCTCCTAAAGACCTAAAAGAAGCATTTAGAAAATATATGCCAGAATTTGGATCCACTAAGAATCCAGTAGATCTGACTGGCATGGCTACCGAGAAAGAGTACTATGGGGCCACGGTGGAGGCTCTAAGGCATCCTGAGGTCGGAGGAGTAGTAGTTCTGTATTGTCATACAGCCATAACGGAACCCATAGAGATCGCAAATAAGATCTATGAAGCTAGTAAAGTTGCGCAAGAACAAAATAAACCACTAGTTGTATGCTTTATTGGAGGAGACAAGGTAGAAAAGGCCAGTAATTGGCTTAAGGAGAAGGGAATACCGACATATCCGACTCCATATAGGGCTATGAACGCTATGGGTGCGCTTGTAGAATATAGCAGGTATATCAAGAAGATAAGCAGATAGATTTTATTCATTTTCTGTTTTTCTTTTAGATGCACGAACCTCGTATATCGCTGCTGATCCAAATATAATGACTAGAATTGTCGCTATTGTTGCCGAAACCTTTGTTATGATCGTGGAGCTATTTATTGCTAGGAATATGTTTAGAAAGGTTACGAATCCAAGAAAACATATTGCAATTTTTGTTCTTCTCTTATTTTTCTCGTTTTTGAGGAGCCATGGTATTATCAAAATGAAGAGCCCACCACCAGCATTACCGGCGATTCCCAAAGCATCAGTAGCAAATCGTGTTATGTCAAAAATTTCTAATATCGAAGTTACGATCGCTATGAATACTGTTATTACTATCCAAGCTATATTTGTATCAATTCTTGTGTCAAGATTTATTCTTTCAGACAGGGTTTCGGTAAAGCCCATATAGGCAACAGCGACAGAGACAAGAGAAAATATGTTTGCCACTACTATTGTTGCAAAACCTATCGTTGTAAGATCAACTACTTTAAGCTGTCTAGAAAGAGAGATAAATGAGTGTTCTCTGTTCAAATCAGACAAATGCAGAATATCTGGTCTCACTGACATTATTATAAGTATTGTGAAAACAATATATGTGAACATTGATAGCAGAGTTGCGATTAATATTGCTTTTCTACCATTCTCTAGATGGTTGGTGATCCATTTATAGATGAGGATATTGTATACACCGGAGCCAATATACATAAATACAATTATTGTTATTGAGTATATCACCGAAGAGAAATCTGATGGGACTAGTGGAATGGATTTAGGAGGACCTATTCTCGAGACTATAAGTATAAAACCGATAGTCGGGATTAGCAATATTAAGAAGATTTTTGTTATTGTTAGATATGATGAAACCTTATGCTTTGGTACTAGATCATGAATATCATAAATATCATGGTACGCTCCTAATGTTTTTTCTGGGAAGAACTCCGCAATAACTAAAGCAGATGTATACAACATTACGCTTAGAATTATCTTTGAAACATTTCCAGATATGAGGCCTAATATTCCTATAGAAGCGATCCAGATAGACAACATGAGTATAAATTTTATGAGAAATGATGTATGTAGTGTTAAATAATACGTTTTATATTTTACGAAGTACCAAGTAATAGTTATTGTAATAATAGCTATGGATATCCCAGCTATCAATAAGATTTCGTCAATTTCTGTGCTGAGAAGACAAGATAGATCCAAAATACTTTTCATTCCATACAATATATATACTATATCCGCAGGGATAATGTAGAGAAACAAACCAATAGCGAAGGCCCACCTACCAAATCGATTTAAACCAGATACGCTCATAGAATAATCATATATTGATAATCCAGGCTCTATTTTTGCTATTCCTCGGAGAGCATAACCTACACTATCAATGATTCTTATGTATATTCTATGAAAAAGTACTCCGAATAATATGAGCAGCAATATAAGAAAAGGAAGCCCCAAATCCCTAGATACAAATGGCAGTGCCAGTATCCCACCACCAATTATTATTCCAGATAAGTAGAAGCCTAGTAGGATGATTTTTCCTTGCTTTATCTTGGTATTCATAATCATAACCTCCAATTTACACTAAATAAATTGAATTTAACAGAGAATACATAGGTGGCGGTGTTGGTCGCTTACAGACATATAGAAAATGCCATAAGAGAGTGTAGAGTTATTGGTAAAATACCGCTGGTGATATATAAAGATGCGTGCCCAAACTGCGGGGGGCTTGATCTCTAGTATTAGACTATTTTTAGGTGTTTCATGCAATATATTTTAGCTTCTCTCTGATTTTTGATTACTTTTGCTTTGTTTTATTTATTCGTTGTTCTTAATTGTTTTAGTGGGAAAAAGATTAGCTCCATAGAGGAAAAACCCCAGTATAGATTAGGGTTAGAATATATCAAAACTCGCCTTATTGATCGTTGTTAAATACCTAGCAAAAAACGAAACATATTGGTTCGAGGAATTCTGATAAGTGGTTGGTTTTACATTGCAGCAGAAATACTCATAGATGCTCATCTAAACTAAGAATGTCGGCATTTGGTATTATGAGGATACTCCAAGAACTATTCGAGTAGGGTCTCGTAACATACTATAGGACAGACTCAATAAGAGTAAGTCCAGAGGGTAGGGCCGATTGAGTTATTTTTGATATTTGGCATTGGATGGAGATGGCACCAAGGTTACATAAACGCTTGCAAAAAATGGAGCTAAAGAATACATAAAAAGTACCTTCGGCGGCATATCACTATTTCAAGCAAGATCTTGGAGTAAAGAAGGTGAAGGAGTTCATGAATGTATAAGACCAACACTACCAATAACAGCTGATATGATAATAAAAATGCTCCAAACAGGAGAACTAATAATCCCCATAAAATTTACTAGAAAGCACTTTGCTATATACCAGATGATATTTAAAAGATTTATAGCCAGCCAAATGAAGGAGAATTTTTCCTATTAAAATTCGATTTTAATAGCGTGAACGCCCGCCCCGTCAAGGGTCATGTGGTTTCTTTTCGCAATAAAGAACGACGAAAAAAGACAGAATAACCACACAAAAACAGACCAAGCAAGAAAAACAAAAGTAAGCGAAATACCACAGTAATATATGGGCGTGTCGGGGTTCTTCCCGCCCTGACACGACCCACAACAAAGGAGAGGTGAGACACGTGTCGGGGAGCCCCAACACCCAGAAAATGAAAGAAAAAATAAGACTTATAATGGAAAAATGTGCTCAGAGAGAAGACCTAGAAAAAATAAGAAA
>JAUQYS020000073.1:0-1885 GCA_030587585.2 Candidatus Njordarchaeota archaeon | reverse complement strand
ATAATTGGGAAATGAAGTCGTCGAGGGGATATTGTTCACGTAGATAGGCAACTATGATATCTATTATCTCACTTAGACTTATTATTGTCACTTTACTTTTCTTGGATAATTCTGATGCTATGCTTACAAGAAAGGAAATGGTGTCTTCATCTAGTGTTAATGACTTCTTTATTTTCGGCATTATAGATCACCCTACTCCCCAAAATAGTCGACAAGCATATCATATATTTCTTTCATTCTTTCTAGGCTATCTCCAGATATGGCAAAAATTATATTTGAAGCGACTTCATCAGCATGTTTATTGTGCATTGGTTGTTCTAAAGCCAAGTAGTATTTCTTGGACGCAATAAAACGCAAGACCCCAATTTCGCCTATATCTGTGGATTCGAGAACTTTGTATTCTCCCTTTTCGAGAATTTCCATATATTCTTTTATTGGTTTCATAGGATCAACAGCATAGGGGTATTCAAAGACGAAGGTCAAAGAGTTGCGAACTGATATTGTTAGATCGCCTCGTGCATGGTATATAGATTTCACTATCTCGAAGAATACGTTGACTTCCTTTATACTTGTTGATTTAAGGGACGTATGCACGAAGACCGCAATTGTATCATATTGATCTACACATTCAACATCAACACGACCAAAAAACAAATCAAAAATTGATTTATATATATTTTCCCTACTTTCACCCACTTTTTTCACCCGCAAGAACTTCGGGCAGGGCGAGTGTTAACCCGCAGACCCGCCCATAAGTTTCTAGATTTACCAAAAAAAATAAGATATTAAAATGTTGGATGAAAATAAAATGATCTCATTAAACTGCCAGAGTATCTTGGTTTTTTTGGTTTTTTTGATAATTTTTTAATTGAGGCATCAAGGTAATAGTATGCATATCCTTCGTTTGTTCCGCCCTTACACATTGCTGTTATTGTGTTTTTCTCCGTATCTATTTTGATGCGACTTGGATACCAACTGTATGTGGTATTGAGTTTCATCGTAACCCAACAAACAATACATAGTCCTAATTGGAGTATTAGTGTTCGTATCTCTCTTGGGTATTTAAAGAAGTCAGACCAAAAAGAAGTCTTCACAAAGTATGGATATTTATTTATTAGCCTATCATATCTCAAGAGTTTATATGATCTTATTTCTAGATATATATTAGTCCATATCCCTATCGGTAGTTCTCTACCAATGACAACATGGAAGAATGTTTTGTCTAACACATTAGATACAAGAGTATCAAGCGGGTAGTATTTTCCAGATGAATCATAAGGAGATGCACGAAGTTTTATCTGATACCATACTGCCATCTCTCTTCGCCTTATATTCTTGGAATCTCTATGAATCCATCTTGGGATGATTTTATGTTCTTTTTTATGAAGTCTGGATATTCAAACCAATCATTCACAAGTGCAAGTTGAATACGCCAGCGTCTGAAAGTCCTTAGATGGGGCGGATGCTCTGTTGGAAGCATATCAATAATTGGCATTAATATATCTGTTATTCTGAGGACTAGTCTAAAAATTTGCAAGAATTCTATAATATCATTTTTAGTGAGTAAATGACCCACCCGCCAGATTATTGCACCGCCTTTTAGATCTGCCCTAATTGTAGTTTTCGTATGTTTGAGTCTAACTTCTACACCACCCTGACATCCAATATATTTATATTCGGCGATTTTCAACTCAAGACAGAACGGCTCTATTTTCGCTATGAACCAGCCCGTATCGAGGATTACAGTTCCTTTATATTTATTACTTTTCCAAAAGTTTTTTATCTTCACCAAATATTTTCCCTCAATATCGATTTTAACTTTTATATTCATATTAATCCCCTAGTAAATTTGGGCAGGCTGGGTTTTTACCCAGAACCCGCCCAT
>JAUQYS020000065.1:0-2109 GCA_030587585.2 Candidatus Njordarchaeota archaeon | reverse complement strand
ATAATTGGTGATAGGGAGTTCGTATATGCCGTTGATTGGGGCAAGGTCGTTTAAATACGTGAGACGTGAGAGCCGTGGCTTAAATATTATCTAAAAAAGAAGAAGCTATTGGGTTTTCGAAGATGCATAATTTTAGCTAAGGAAGTTTCAGAAAACATTCAAAATGACGATGCTGAGATTTTCATATTTAGACCGGATCATGAGAGTATTGCAAAGTATTATGCCGAATATAGGTTTCCGATATGGCTTCGAAATTATCTTGCTAATAGGCATATCCGAATATTAACAAGCAGTGGTAGGTGGGTTGGTCTCAGACGTAGGCTAAGTAAGACGCCTCGATATGCTCCCGAAGATAAATTTAGGAAAGAAATAAAAAAGCTGTATAGGAGAAGGCTTTACCCAATCAAGCTTTATTATTCCATCGCAAGAATGATCAACCCGATCGCTGAGTATGGTGGTCGGGGATACCCACTACCATATGTCGTTGGTGTATTTGATGTTGATATTCCAGACAAGAACATTCCAATACATTATAAATCCTATGTTGAAACCATTAAAAAAACGCTTGAAGAAAGAATAAGAATTATAGAAAAATATTTGAGATCCCGCGGCTACAAAACTAGGATATTATTTAGCGGAAAGAAAGGATATCACATATATATTTTTGATTCTTCTCTCGAAGTAGAATTCCCGGTAAAGCAACTAGAGGAGCTTATAGACTCACTAGGCGATCTTGTAGATAACTACAATTTCCGAGATAAATCTGGACATTATGATCTACATAGAATAGTAAAATTGCCCTACACTATCGATCAGGCTACCGGTCTCACTGTACAAGAAAAACCCAAAAAAATACCTAGAGACACCATATACAGATACAAAGAATAGCTACAACATGTTTTTGTTTTTTATGGCTAAACAGCGTATTACATTCAATATCACTAAATTAAGCATACATTGAATACTTATGCTCTCTGCAGAAAATATTATTAAACTTCGTATAGATATTCTTTGTTTTAAACATAAGCTTCCGCCTCGTCATCGTCAATTTCTTGCCCCAAATGGTTTAGCGAAAGTGTTATTCCTAGGAGCCCGAAAATTGGGCATCTTCGATCGTATTCAGTTGATTATTTAAGTTATTGTGTATTCTTGTATCTGTGAGAGACATATTGAGGCATATGATCTGACGTGTAGAAATGTTGATAATATATATGTTTTTGGATTATTATTATGTAGGGAGAAAGAATGGCAAGCTCGATGCAGATAATCGACAAAGTAGTTAGAGTTAGTACTGATGACACGGAGCTCGTTATGATACAGACTAGGGCGGAGGCATATATGAAAATAGCTCTATATCAGACCGAACCGGAGATGGGAGTAAAAATAATAGAATATATGCCACAGATACTTAAAGACGAAAAAGTAAGACGCGAGCTTGGAATTCCAGAATTTGACGAAATAATTATTAGGCCTGGAAGGCATCCAGCAAGAGAAGCCGATATAACACTTATAAAGGGCAAGAAGCCAGTAATGAGATTTAGTGTAAAGTTCTCTCCTAGTGGAAGAATTAGATATTGTCTCCAGTCATGGAAGTATGAAAGGGTGGATGCAGATCTCTTAGCATTGATTCCAGTAAGATCAATTCAAAAAGGCAAATCATTCTATTATATCGCCATAATATATATACCGAGAATACTAAGGATATACCCAATAAAAAAACTAGGCGACTTAGTAGGTAAACTCCTAGACGAAAAAAGAAAAGTCGAGGGCATAGAAATGCTATGGACAATAAATATTAAAGAAATTGCATCAGCACTAAGAGATTACGAAATAATCAATCTGCAAAACGAGATTCTTAAAAAGCAAGACGAAATGCTCAAAAAGCAAGACGAGACTATCGATGTTCTTAGGAGGATACTAAAGGTTCTAGAAGAAAGTAGAAAATCATAATAAGCCACTAAACAGATACTCATCGCAGTATTGTTTTTCTATCAGTTTCTATAAGCTACATATCTTTAGATTATCCATCTTTTTTGTTTTTTCTACAAAACGTTCCTCTCGCTCCGCTGGGAGGCATGCCCCGTAGAAAGCTTGTGGTATAGTGATATC
>JAUQYS020000036.1:0-1957 GCA_030587585.2 Candidatus Njordarchaeota archaeon | reverse complement strand
TACGCAAGATTTTGCTCAATGGATGTTTAAGTATTTCGCAATCTTTCGCATAGTTAGGAGCATAGATACTTATAGTCTAGTTGCCGAGAACTTTGCTATTTCTTTAAGCTGATTTTTCGCCAACACATATATGTCTGTGTTTTGATCTCTTACTTCCCGTGCATACATTATTGTTTCTTCCAGCGGGGAGAAATACGTTATTAGAAGACCTATTATATTTTTATGTCCTTGTTTTTCGGCGATCATCATAGATTTCAGTAATTCGTCTATTTTTTTCTTTGGACATTTTACTCCTCCATATATCTCCGCCACATATGTCCTTCCGCTCCTCGTTGTGGCTATCATATCTACCTCGCCTAGAGCCCCCTCATATCTCCTGACCTCCACCGTCGGTTCTATCGTTAATCTATTCTTTAGCTCATCCTCGACAACTACTTGTCGCTGGAGCGTAAAGAATATCTCCCTTATGAGTGCCTCTAATCCAATATACAGAAGTCTTGCCCCTTCATCCGCCAATTTTTTAAGCCGTGGGAATTCTCTAGTCGCAAGCCAATAGGCAAAGAGTTTGTCTCTTATCAAGTAATACGTTTTCCTCTTGCTTTTCTCAACCTTTATCACCATGCCCTTCTTTTGGAGTGAATCCAGAGCTGAGGAAGCATTAGCCACTTTATCATCTATCTCAGCGAATCTTCTGAAGCCTCTCGATAAAACATATAGTGTTTCTTGTTCAGCAGCAGAAAACTTGTCCAATAGCGCCCTAAAATACGTATTTAGGAATCCATATTTAAGATTATATATCAAAACTTCCTCCAGTTCCTTCCTTCCCATAGCTACATTTATAAGATCGACAATCATCCGTATATACTGAGGAACACCGCCTGAAAATTGCGCAATAAGATTCAACGAATCAAAATCCAAAGACAAGCCCCTTATCGAAAGAAGAATCTCAGCATATTTCATCGTATCCTCCACACTAAGCGGACCCAAGAACATCTCAGCAGTAAACTCCCTAAATAAAGGAGCCGTATACTCCCGGAACAACTCATGAAGGGCACTAATAGATGTATCAGAAAAGATTATAGCGTTATCAAAACTGTCCAGAAGGCTCTTCAAATGTTCCCCCGCGGCCCTTATTCCGCCTAGACGCCTATAGGGCTTAAAAACACTGAACCGCTGAATCAACGTTGAAACTTCGTCAAAAATCAGTACATCAATATTTAGGTCCCCCGCGTATCGAAATATGTAGTCAAGTGCGCTTCTAGGGTCAATAGTTTGTGCCAATAAGCCAATTTCTTTATCTAGGTCCTCGGAAAGAATCCCAATATCGCTAAGATAGCTTCTAAACTCTAAAAGTAGATCGCCACCACTATAAATCCTAAGACAGTCCAAAAGGACACCTCTAACACCCTCACTAGATAAGCCCTCCAAAAGCTTTCTCAGTAATAAGCTTTTACCATAGCCCCTTAGACCCAACAATAAAATCTTACTTCTAGTCCTAACCAAATTTCTGAGACGCCTTAGCTCAGCTTCTCTATCAACAAAAACCTGTCGATCCATTACCTATATACCTATTACCAATAGACCTATTACCAATAAACATATAACTATATAATCACAAAAAAAACTATATATAGATAAGTAAAATGATCTGGCAAAGTCAACACAATACAAACATAGATCTAATTCATTCCCAGAAACTAATTATAGGTCACATCAAAATATTTGACACACCGTTATCTAGGACAATGTAGTTGATATTCATCTAAAACTTTAAAAAATATGCTCTTGCCTCCTTTTTGGTTGGTACTTCATTTCTGGCTCTCTTGAAGTTTTATTCATCTAGATCGATGTCTCTAAGCTTTTCGTAGCCTATTCTTCAACAGCAAAACTACCAACAAAAGAAGGGATTAATTCAAAAGAAAAGATTTCTAACCGAAAAAGAGGCAAGAGCTTTTTC
>JAUQYS020000422.1:0-3249 GCA_030587585.2 Candidatus Njordarchaeota archaeon | reverse complement strand
AGAAAAAATCTAAAAATACCAGAAGACAACTGGCTTATCTGCGGCCATACTCATCTATGCGATATAGATGAAAAAAGCAAAATCGCCAATACAGGTGCATGGAAGAAAAAAGCAACCATAAAACCATCAAAAACAGCAATTCTAATAAAAAACAAAAAAATCAGCATAATAGACATAAAAAATAAAAAAATTGAGGAAATAAAGACACTCAATCTTTAAAACATTTTTTTAATAATTCGGCTAATATTCTTAATTTCTTATCTATTTATATATCATCTTGAATAAGCAGAATTGCTTATTATAAAAAATACTGTGTATTTTAATCATAAACTATTTAGAACCAATTTAGCACGGGGCATCGTAGATGGTATGCAAATTTAGCGAAGATTACTTTGATCATAAGAAGGGAAAAGAAATCACATATACATGCAAAGAAAAACCTGTAGATGCAGGATACTGCATCTTTCATCATCCTAAGTATTGGAGAAAAAACCCCGAAAAAATCTCCAAAAAAATAAAAGAAAAAATAATTCAAATAACCAAAGAACCAATTTATTTCATAGGATACAATATCCCCTCAATCGATTTATCGGGCCTAAATATTTACGTCCCAGTCTATTTTACTTATGCAAAATTTCATGGAAACACAAAATTAGGAAAAACTATATTTCATAGTTTTGTCGATTTTAGTTTAGCTAAATTTTTTGAGTCCTCATCATTTATAAAATCCATATTCAGAGGAAACGCTTATTTCAGTTTTGTTACTATGTTTAAGGAGGCAAATTTTAGGCTAGCTGTATTTCAAAAAGCACTTGATTTTAGAGATTCCGAATTTAAAGAAACAGCCAACTTTTGGGCAACTAATTACTTAGACGACGCCGACTTTTCAGGTTCCGAGTTTCACTCTGAGGCTGATTTTCGACTTTCAACATTCAATAAGAAGGCCATATTTGACTATGTCAAACTCCACCATGGACGCTTCTATGGCGCAAAATTTAGAGGGCCCGTCTTTTTTAGATATGCAAAAATCGAAATAGCTGATTTTAGACAAGCTACATTTGATGCAAAAAAAGACTTCCACGGAATACAGATTTTAAAAAATGTTGAATAGTCCCTCACTCATATATGTGTCTAATACATACTATTATTCTTTTCACAATAATCTGGAGATGATCCCTATTTTTCACATATACATGTTTTTAAATTACCTTATTAGGTATAACCTAATTATATTAGGGTAAACCTATGGTGATCTCATGGAAAAACTTACACGCAGAGAATCAATGATACTAAGATTTATGTATGATATGCTTCAATATTCGCCAATCATTGGTGTAAAACAGGTTGCTGATTTTCTTGGTGTATCTTCTCCCTCTGCGTACGAGATACTTAGCAGATTAACCAACGAAAAAAAGCTTCTTATTCGCATAGAAAAAAAGGGATATGTATTATCCAAAAGAGGAAAAAATATTGCCAAACAGATCGTCGTGGTTCATAGGGTTCTTGAACTATTTTTCTGCAATTATTTTGGTCTTGATAGTGACTGTGCTTGCAGGATTGCTTCACACATAGATTTTATGATAGATCAAGATAAAGCAGAAAGAGCTCTTAAAACAGCTAACCTACCGCTTGTTTGTCCCCACAATAAAGAAATACCAATAGGTGATGATGACGAGTAAAAAAATCGTAATCATTCTCATAGTTCTCGTTGTAAATTTTATTCCTAGCGTATCTGCTGATGAAAAAATTAATATTGTTTGTACCTTAGAGGCTTATGCTAGTATAGCGAAATTCATTGGAGGAGAATATGTTAATGTGAGCTATATTCTGCCGGAAGGAGCAAGTCCCCATGAATATTCTCTGACTCCCGAAGATATCGAGAAGGCAAGTCATGCTGATTTATTGATCTTTGTAAATAGCAAGTTTCTAAGTCTTGAAGCTGACCTAAAAAATAAATTATCATCCGATAAAATATTTGTTGATTTTGAAGACTATGAAAGGTATAACTTATCTATTTTGCCTGCCCCAGGCATAGATAAAAATTATCATGGATATTGGCTATATCCAGATAATGCTATAGCTATAGCAAAAGCCATACATAACAAACTTGCTTTATTAATGCCAGCACACAAGACCCTGTTCGATGAAAATCTCAATAAGTTCATAGAAAAAATAACCATACTCAAAAACAAAATGCTTGATGTATCAACCGATAATAATTTTTATCAGAAAGGTGTGCTCCTAGCTGTTCCAGCGGCGGCCTATGTTGCATATGCATTTGAGATGAATCCCAGAGGCCTTATACTCAAAGCTCCAGGAAGTTTTGCTAGTGCGTCAGAGATCGATGAAATAGAAACACAAATTAAAAACGGTGAAATAATATTGTCTCTATGCCCAGAGAGTATGCGGCATACAAAGCCAGGAGAAATACTACTGGAAATCCAAAAAGATACAAGTATACCAATAGCGTATATACGTGTATTCTCGTTGAGCGGTATTAACGACTATTTTGCATTATTGAGCTATAATATCGGAGCTATAAGCTCCGTTGGTTCGTATCACGTTAACAATTCTGAATCTGATGACTTATTCTTCTTGGTTTTGTTTGGTTTTATCATTTTTGCTATGATATCAATAATAGAGACAATAATCATATTCAGATTCCAAAAAAATATAGAGGGGATCCTTCATGAGTAGTAAGGAAGTTCTAATTCATGTTCGGAACCTATCAGCTGGATACAATAAAATTCCAGTCATAGAAAATGTATCATTTGAACTCTTCCAATCTCAAATATTTGTTATTATGGGGCCGAACGGTGCCGGAAAATCAACTTTGTTGCGATCTATTCTTGGTTTGGTTAAAATCCTGAGCGGCTCTATCAGCGTTCTAGGATACGACATAAAGAACAACATAAAGAAAATTAGAAAATTTATTGGATATGTCCCACAAAGGGAACATGTATCTTTTAACATTCCAATCAAAACTAAGGACGTCGTTCTATCGGGAATAACCCTACGAAAAAGCCCGCTATACCTACCTACAAAAAATGATATTAAACTAGTCAGAGAAGTATTAGAACACGTTGGACTATCTAAAGACACATGGTTCAAACAATTTAATGAACTATCCGGTGGACAGCAACAAAAAGCATTAATAGCTAGGGCCTTAGTATCAAAGCCAAGGATTCTTCTTCTAGACGAACCATTCTCTGCCGTGGATATAAAATCGCTGAGAGAAATTATGGAACT
>JAUQYS020000412.1:0-4766 GCA_030587585.2 Candidatus Njordarchaeota archaeon | reverse complement strand
ATAGTAAAAAATCCCTATATATGTAGTCCTTTCTTGCCGTTTGTAGTTTTTTATAATATACATTGCGGAAAACAATACAATCGCAATTATGAGTATCGCAATTATTTTTCGTATAACGTCATTCACCGATATTCACCAGATATACTTTTACTTCAAGTTTTTTTAGGACTGAAATCAAGAATTTCTCTCTATCTTCTATGTTCTTAATTTTTCCAAATTGCATATATGCGTCCAAAAGGAACTTGAATGACTCATTTGAATTTAGAATTGCTTTTCGGAAATCGAATATCCGACATTCGGCATTAAATATATTTTTTTCAAGATAGAATAGACTGAAATACGGGAACATCAGAGACACATCTACAAGCATATCATTGATGGATAAATAACGGCTCAAGTAGTCCGTAGTCGGATGCGTGTGGATTATCATTAGAGGAACTAAGCCCATTTCGTAAAAAATTTCGGTATAATCTGATGCTAGTATGTTTCCTATTTTATATTTTTGTCCTATTGTATCAATTGTTTTGAACTTTTTGTTATCACTATCATAATAGATAAATGACAATAGTTCTTGTTGCGTTGTGAGGGAATAAGGTATGTATTTCAGGGAAATATTTGGATTTGCATCAAGGATCGCCAGCAACATCTTACGGTAACTACCATCTGCTTTTTTAAGAAAAGCATTAGCAATTTTGATTACCTTATCTGCGGAAGCCATTCTAATCCCCTTATTTAAATATCAAATAATATTAATATTCTTATATTTCTTTTTACTGTAAAATTATGGTTTTTACTGTAAATTTTACAGTAAAAATTTCCTAAGTCTCGTGGCGTTCACACGAATTCTATCTATCGCAGAAGTGTCCTTTACGCCCCATTTTTCGAGGATTTTCCTTATCGTTTTTTCATAAACAATTTGTTTTTTGTCTGCCCCTAATATGTTATATATTATGCTTAGGAAACATCCAATCTTAACTGAAAAACGGGAACGATGCGGGCATTTCTTAAACTTCTGCTTTATTATTTGCTTCGATTTAATTAACTTGGTTTTGATGTAGTCCCGCTTTTCAGGTTCTTTTAGAACCATTAACTCTAGAAATGCATCAAATAGAGTATCAAAAAGTCTGTCGGGATCATCTTTTATGTTAAAGTATCTCTTTGTATATTCTATAATCTTAATCATATCGGTATCAATTTTCATCCTGACAATCAATCCCAATTTTTCTAATGCCCATCGACGGTATCTACCTACGATCCTTAGTAGAGGGATTAGTTTGAACATATCGAAATTCATATAATACGCAACTATAATATAGAATAAGGGGGACACCATATTTTTTCTCTTTTTGCCTAATTCTAGTAGTTTAGCGATGCTTATAACGTATTCCTTGAGATTTATCTTGATACCATATTCGTCATTTATGAATATGTATACTAATCCGATATTCCTAAGAATTGAATACTTAAGTATTTTTTCAAGTTCTATCTTTTGTGTATCTATATCTACTATGTTATCAGTAATTTTGCCTACTAATTTCATTTCGCCCATAATTGAAAAAAATAATTTCCCCGACGCCCTTAGAATTTCAACAGATATTCCATCATAAATCAAGATATTTATTTTATCAGAAGTAATACGAATACGATCCCGATGAAAGTTCCTGCTGATAAAATTTATCACTATAATCACCAAAAAAGAAAAAAGAAAAACGTATTTTTATTGTTTTAATCTATATTATGATAACTTGAAGTCGCCTCGTTTTTTGGCAATCAATTCTGCGATTACTATAATTATTATACCAATTGCATTTCTAATCAACAGTTCCGTGAGAGATGATTGATATGGAAGCCATGAGAACTCTTTTGGAAGCATTTTTCCTTGCATTATGAACCATAATGTATCTACCCAATTAGTGTAAAGAAGAACTGCGTAATAGAACCATACCCGCCAATTAACTCCTGAGATTATTAAAGCGATTATTGTTAATATGCAGAAGATACCATAGAATGCAAATACATACATTTCAAACCATCGAGGATAGCTGGTGTTTATGAATCGCTTGAGAAATTTTGGATCTCCAACGAATATATCAAAAATAGTTGTATTCAGAAAAAACATGACCCCTGCGATTCTGTGTCGCCAATAAGACTTTCTCTCTAGATTTTTCATCTTCACCGACATGACTATTCACGTGGCATTATTTTAATTTGGAAATACGGTGGGATAGATTTAGCAGTCTTTTCAGATATTATTTTTGCCCGTATCGGTTCTGTTGTTTCTAGATAAAAATGATGTGGCTGGGAACGATATTGAATGTCAAACCCAGATATAATGGAAAGAGGTATGTCTTTTAGGACTATCTCTATTGAAAAGAATTCCCTGTTATTGAATTTTCTTAAATCTTTACCATCAACCTTTATCAATACGATTTTTGGATATTCTATACTCTGATGTTGTTCTACAACTAATGGAGACCTAGCAAAAATGAGATCCGAATTCAATGAACGTGAATTTTCGTATCCCGAAATATATTGACGAAACTCATTTATAGATGCATTAACGATCTTCATATATATGTGTCGAGGCATTCGGATCACCATTGAATCTATCAAAAAAGAACAAAAAATAATTTTAAAAATTGAAATAACGTATCAGAAAAAATGGATCAACTATGTAGTTATAAATATTTGAAGTGATGGAAGTCTATCTTTAGCCCCCCGCCGTTTTTGTGACCGTATTTTAACTTTTATTGGCTCTGATGTTGCAATGTTAAATGTATATGGAGATCTAACGACCCTAAAATGTAAACTATTAATAATTGACAATGGAACAGAACTTATCCTTATTTCTATTGAATTGTATCTCTTTTTTTCAAATTTAACCACATTTTTGCCATCAACTTTCAACATAATAAGACGTGGATATTTCCCCTCGCTTTGGCTGATAGATAAATTTATAAACCTCATCGTCAGACTTATATTATTATCATACATATCATAATCAATTTTTTCTAAATCGGATCTTCCGATAACTACTACAACTCTATGGGGCATATAACAACACCACTCCTCAAAAAAAACCAAAAATAAATACTTATTTAAATTGATCTACCTCTAATGAAATATTAAAAAATACTAAATTTTTCAGTATTTATCATAAAAAACTAATGATATGACGCCATCTTTGTAGCTTATTACATCCAAATTTATCGATGCTATATCACTTTCTAGACTGAATATACGAACTTCTTTTTTATCATTCTTAAGTTTTTTGACAAAGGATACAGTAATTCCATGCGGATCAAAGAGGATCTTATCTAAAAGAACATCAATAACTACGCTTATGCTTCTTTTGTAAACTCCATATTTTGGTGCAACTAAATTGAAATCAAAGCGAATATGGTTTTCATAGTCTCTTTCAAAAGGTAAAATTTTGATATTAGAAATATAGCCAACGGGTTTCGTATCTTTATATAAATCGCCAATATTCTCTTGGCTGATATAGATGCCTTCCAATAAATCTTCGATTTCTTTTATCTCAATTATTTGTTCCTTCTTATGAACCGTTACAACCCAACGCATCTTATTCACCGATATAAAAGAGAAAAAAAGTTATTTAAAGCAAGCAGTAATAGTATGTATAACAATAAAAAACAAAACGCAGAGACAATTCTAAAGTAAAATTATGTCGGCGATTCTAGCGACATAATATCTCTCGCCATTGATTTCTTCAATGTGCGGTGCGTATAATAACATTAAAATTTCGTTAGATTGCATCAGTTTTTTCAAAATAGCTTTTTCTTTCTCTGTTTTTGTTAGAAACCGCCTACAAAAACTCCGATAGCTTTTGTAATTTATTCTACGAAAAAATCTGTCAAATTCCTCTTTAATCAATGAGTTGGTAAACAATATCGCCTTAGAGCCATCTTCTATTTTTATATAAATCCGAACCATTTTGCATTTCATTCTTACGAACACGGGGCGTTTGCGAAATTTCCCCTTCATCCATACATATCTGCCTGTGGGATATTTTTTGTTGATATCTATCCATTCTACTTTATATATCCTTGTAGGGGCAACTGGAATCCATTCTCTATGATCGTATTTTTCGACCATATATATCACTCGTGATATATTGCTTGGAATAAATCATGAGATATAATCTGTCGCTTTAAAACCGTATAATATGTTGTGAAATATATATTATTTGCCCCATAGATCTTTACTTTCTCAGGTCTAGGTAGTCCGACGCTTATTAGATATATCCGTCTCGCTCTTGTGAGGTATGAGAATGTATTCTTTATTTCGGATAGAACATCACCAAGCATAAAGTCTGATAAAATGAAAATAACATCCTTATCCGTGATGCCTCTCTTTTTTATGAATTCTATAATGCTAGATAATATTGTTCCGCCATAGGGAGATGGAAAACGAAAGTCGAGAACTTTATTTATGTCGCCTTTTTCTGCTCGTGTCTGGAAATAATATATTTCAAAGTTTATGTTATTCTTTTTGGAGAATTTAGCGAGTGCGTATGCTATTGTCCCAGCCTTATATATGCTCTTTGCTTCTCTCATAGAACAAGAACAATCCATTATGCATATAATATTTGCATCAATCATTCCCAGCTTCGTGATTTCACCAGACGAAATTGCATCTCTGGAATACATAAAGAGTGGGTTTAGATGCGGAAATACTTGTATGCTTAGCTCTAAATCTATGTTTTCTGGGTTTTCACCGAGTCTGTATTTCCTGTATATTGTTCT
>JAUQYS020000308.1:0-1552 GCA_030587585.2 Candidatus Njordarchaeota archaeon | reverse complement strand
TGCTTGTCCTTCATAGAAAATTTAGGGATCTTGGCTAGAATATCGCTCGCTATAGACAGACTGTTTTCGAAGTTCGATGCGTCTGGTAAATCATTTTTCCCAATGATGATGGGTCTGGCGTGCAATGTAATATCAGTAACATCGTCGAGAGTTGTCTTGTCTAAAAAGGAGAAATTGAGGGTCATGATAGCATCACAGTTTATTCAATGTCCTCCGAGGCAAGTCGTCATAGGAATACTTCTCGGGTTTATCTTTCCACCATTATTAGCGTCGCTAGTATTCAGCTTCTACATAATCTTTGGTTTCGTTTTAGCATTATTTGTGATGAGAACACTAAAAATTTTTGAGGGACAAGCAAGAGAGGAGGCACCAATAGAGCTGCCACCATATAGGATTCCATCAGTTAGGATTTTGAGTAAAATATCTTGGAATAGAGCCGTTGTATTTGTTAGAAGAGCCGGTATGTTGATTGTTGTCGCTAATTTGATTTTTTGGTTTTTATCTGGAGCTCCATTTGGTATCCCAATAGAAGAATCAATATTGGGTAAAATAGGGATGCTCTTATTTATTATTTTAAGTCCTATAGGGCTTGGATGGCGGGAAACTATAGCATTGCTAGCTGGCTTAGTAGCGAAAGAAATAACGTTAGGTACGCTAGAATTTCTATATAATGGTATCGTAGCAATGCCAAGCTTTATATCTACTGCTTCGATTTTAGCTTTTGTGACGATATACGCATATTATATGCCATGTGTAGCGACAATGTCGACGATAAAATCTGAAAGTGGTTCGTGGAAACATATGATTAAAAGTGTGATTGTTAGCCTGTCTATAGCCTTAATATTGGGTTACCTAGTTTATGGCATAGCGATATTTGTTGGTATATAGAGTCGATGTTTATGGGTAAGATAGAACCAGATGATGATCTCTCGGAAAGTGCAGAGAATTATCTTAAGGCAATATATAGGCTGTCTTCAAGCGATACTATTATAAAACCTAAAACATTAATGGAATATATTCCTCACGCTCCAAGCACTGTTACACTCATATTGCAGAGACTAGCTCAGAAGGGATATATCGAATATCAAAAATATAAGGGTGTAAGGCTCACAGAAAGAGGGATGAGAAGAGCAGCAAGAGTTTTGAGGGCTCATAGGCTTCTAGAAGTATTTTTTTTCAATTTCTTAAAACTAGATTTTGTTAAAGTCCACATAGAAGCATGCAAAGCGGAGCACGTATTTACTAGTGAAACTATTGATAATCTCGAGATATTCCTCAATTTCCCAAAAAAATGTCCTCATGGGAATCCTATTCCAGATAAAGAACTAAGAATTTCTATTCTGAATGATACGCCGTTAATTAGTGCTAACAGAGGAACATATTATATGTCCCGGGTAACATACGAAACAGAGCAAATACTGGATATGTTAAATAAGATAAAACTTTTTCCAGGTGTCGCGATGGAAGTAATTGATATCAATAAGAAAAGCAATATTGTAATCATTAAAGCTAATGGTAAAACACAGATGTTGCCGTTTAAAATAGCAAAAAT
>JAUQYS020000409.1:0-10007 GCA_030587585.2 Candidatus Njordarchaeota archaeon | reverse complement strand
GGATCTATTGACACACCAAAATATGAAAAAATATGGAGATTTGTTCTGAGCGACAAGTCTGGAGTTTTTCCCGCAGTGTATTTCAAAGAGCTCCCACGCGAATCCCTAGTTAACAGAATGATCGTCGTAAAAGGTTACTTTAAAGACGAAGAATTTTATATCATGAAATTCTATTCGGTATCAGAACATGAAGTTATCACTGCGTAAAGTGCCAAAAATACGTAATAATGATAGTTAAAATGATATTATTGGTATTGCAATAAAATGCATCTTAATATCAAGCTATCAGGGGTGAAGTTATGGGTTCAAAAAATATTCTTGGTGTAATTTTTTCTAAAGACTATTTAAAGTTTGATTACGGCCCTACACACCCATTAAAACCTGAAAGGTTTATAAAAACGATAAATGCATTCAGAAAAAATCTTCAATTTGATCTTATTACCCCAAAAAAAATTAATCATCAAATCTTGATAGACCTCAACATTCACTCTCAGGAATATATTAATATTGTAAGAGAATGCTCTGATTTAAAACATAACTTTTTGACTCTAGATACGCCCTGCTTTAGAGGAATATATGATTGGGCCCTGCTTTATTGTGGAGGTACAATAACAGGATGCGACCTTCTGCTTGAAAAAAAATATCAAATAGTATTTAATACGCTAGGAGGATTACATCACGCTAAGTATGATAAAGATGGGGGATTCTGCGTATTTAATGACTGCGCCCTAGCCCTAACATATCTCTTCGAAAAAAAGCAAAAAGTAGCGTACTTGGATATAGACGCGCATGCAGGAGATGGAACATACCTCATCTTATACGATAAACCAATACTTAAGATATCAATACATGAAGATCCACGATTCATATATCCTGGCAGAGGCTTCATACATGAAGTAGGCAAAAATGAAGGATACGGATATACCCTTAATATACCTATACCCCCAGGATCTGGTGATCGAGAATTCATCAACGTCATAGAACAACTAGTCGTTCCTATACTAACAAAATACAATCCCGACATTCTAGTAATCCAATGTGGCGTCGATGGATTCTACCTTGATCCATTGCCACACCTATACTACACTCATCACGGTTTCTTAGAATTTGCAAAAATCATTCGAAAGTTCAAGAAATCTATTCTTCTTTGCTCTGGTGGCGGATACTCAAAATACGTACACTACTTGCACTTGATTATTCTTGGCACGCTATCGTATCAGGATGAAAAAATTGAAAAAGTTATACAACATCTAGACAATATATTGCCAAAAAGAGACCAAAAATCAAAAGACATCGAAAACATCATAAAAAAAATCCAAAAAAATCATCCTATTTTTGATATTCTCAATATCTAATTTCTGAACCTATAAAAAATCTCTTCAACGAAATATCAATGATCCACTATAACCAGATTAATGCAAATACATTTTTTATTTTGGTTTTTAATTTTTTATCGAGTTATAATCTTATTATAATCGGAAACATATGTGGTGTAGACTGATGGTCTTCAAAGACAAATATGGCCACTATAGATTCAAAATAGTCCTATATGGACCATCACTCGGTGGAAAAACAACAATGCTCAAAGTTCTATATAACAAAATTAGAGGACTAAGAAAAGGGCGCCTTCGAATGGTTGCTGACGAAAGCGGGCGAACGATATACTTTGACTATGTACCATTAGGCACATCTGGGAACATATTTTTTGATTTATATACTGTGCCAGGACAGCGCCGTCACAAAACGCAACGCAGAATAATACTGAAGGGGGCTGATGCTGTTGTTTTCGTAGCCGACTCTGACCCAGAAGCTCTTGAAGAAAACATATACAGTATACAAGAGCTAAGAACATTTTTAGGACCGGACTGGGGGAAAATCCCAATAATCGTGGCCTTAAATAAAAGAGACCTCCCTGACGCCTTACCTGAAGTCGTTCTTCTTAGAGTTCTCCGTCTAGATGGGCCGTTTCCAGTTTTTAAAACCGTAGCTATAGAGGGCCTAGGTGTAAAGCGTGTATTCCAAGAAGCAACACGACTTGCGGTATTAGCTCGTGTATTTCCCGAGACATATCGCCGAGAGGTGGAAATCCTAGCTAGGGAAACTAGAAGAAAGCTTGGAATCTAAAAATAAAGTAATCTACTTTTAATAAATTACTTATTCTTTAGAGAAAACAAATAAAAAAACCCAAAAATAGATAAAAAAATCTTTATAAGGTTCTAAGAACGGATTCAGGACCTGTCTCAGACCATTCTTTCCTAGTAACAACAATCTTCCTAAACGCAGGTAAAGAAGCTAAAATTGATCCTCCGATGAACACTCCATATATACGCTCCTCTGGTGCCTCTATAGCGATCTTGTCTCTAGCACGCTCAGGAACAATCTCCTTGAGTTCTTTCTCAAGTCTCTCAGCAAAGTTGGGGATCATCGTATTACCTCCGGAAACCACTATGTTACTATACATCGCTGGACGAACATCTATATCACAAGCAAATACGGCATCTAAAACAAGCTCATCTAGGGGTTTAGCCTCCAGACCAATCAGCATAGGGTTGTACATAATCTCTGGGGCCATAAATCTCTCTTCAACGAGCTCGATAATTCTGCCATCAGGTAGCTCATAGCTACCAGCAACGGCCTTAGGAATCTTCTTAGCCTTCTCTAGCTCAGCTTTATAATCCATCGCAAAATAGCAAAGCTTCTCCTTTATATCTCTCGCAATTTCCATCTCAGCAGAAGAAGTGAAATACAAACCACGCTTTGTCAACAACTTAGCGAGATGTCTAGTAACATCACGACCTGCCAAATTAAGACGTCTAACAGCATGAGACAACAAGTATGATTCTTGAACTGGAACAATGTGGGTAACACCATCACCGCTATCGATAACTAGCCCAGTAACACGACCAGCAGCATACAACGAAAGAATCGCCTGAGTAGCAACATAAATAGCGGGAACACCAAAAGTCTCAAACAAGATCTCAGCCATTCTAATTCTATTATCTTTAGGACTAAGAGGAGCCTCTGTAACCAAAATAGGTTGATCCGGAGGATTAACACGGAGCTCTTTATAATACAGATGATAAATTAATTTCTCCCAAGCATCCCAATCAGCTACAATCGCATGCTCCAATGGCCATACGAGCTTTAGAACGCCTCGCATGTGAACCGCATCACGACCAACATAGTACTCTAACGTTTCAGCTTCTGGCATGACTACCGCATATTTTGGGTAGCCTACTACTGTTGGGAACACACTTCTTGGGTACTCATCGCCTGCGAATCCGCATTTTGTGAATCCCGTTCCTAGATCTGCTATTATGGCGGGTCTTTCTAGTTCAGGCATTTTGTGAGATGGGGCTGCACCTGCCAAATTTGTCACCTCCTACTCGAAAACCTCAATTTTTGATAAAAATTTCACAATATAATACTTGAATACTCTCTTTATAAATGAGTATTCGCCAGCAACATTTTGCTATCACTATTCGATACCCTCTATGGCTCATATCTAATTTACATATCTATAATCTTCACATCTTGCTTAATTTAGTGAAAAAATTTAATACCTTTACCGCAATTTTAGACAGAACTGTCTATAAAAAATTCTATGATAGCAAGAACCACATAATTATTTATCCCATAGATCACAAATATAGAAGAGTATATCTATCTGAGCAACATATGAAATTAAACGTTCTTTATCTACGATATACTGTCTCTTATTTCATTGGCTAAGTCTTTTGTTTCTGTGATTATTATTAGATTCTTGCCGATTTTCTTTATTTGCAACAATATTGTCCTGTATTCCATATTTTCGGCCTTAGATTTGTCAAGTAGTCTGGACACAACTCTCGAAGGAACTCCATGTGTTATCAAAACATTTTCGATCTTCTTTATATCTATCGGGGCCTCCAAATTTACTATGATTCGGAAACTATCTATAAGCTTTGAGATCTTTTCTTTGACTCCTTTAGATATCTCTGCAGGATACGAATTTATCTTTTGCATAAGTTCCTCTATCTGACTGTATGTTAAATTCGGGTCTTTCAACAATCTTCTGACTTCTCTTTGTAGAATTTCTTTTTTGTCCTTAATCTTTTCGCCAAAAATATCTTGCACATACCTATATATCTCCTTGACTACAAGATCCCCCCTACCAAATTCGCCTATTGCTAGTTTTTCTAGTTGGCTCAGAATTTCTATCTTATCTCCTTTCTCAACGTTAATAATTTTTGTTTTTTCTATCTGTTCGCTCGGTTTTATTTCTAGGATCCTGCAGGCCAAGGCCAACCCCTTTGCCCAAACACCAAATTCGCTACCAGATATCCACTTAGTTTCCCGTATATTTCTTATTATATGCCTAAGAAACTCCCAAGGATTTGATACCCTGCTTTTAGTGAGTGGCTTAATTTCTATTCTATGGGCTAGCACGTACGGTACCGCCCATAATATATCATCATAAATAACTTTACGTCTACCATACAACCATGCTCTAGCTCTGCCATACAAGAATAATGCTATATTCGCTCTTTCATCGGGAGGTTCTTGAATCATGCTACATATTTCATTTGAATATTCACAGTCTGTGCATGGAAGTCTAAGATATCCTGGCATTAGCTCTAGCTTATTATATTTGCAGACTCTAAAGGCAGATAATATCATGACCCCGAAGAGCCTCACGTCTTCTGGTATTTCTACATTTTGTACATCCTTCCAAATTTCTTCTAGTTCGTTAATCGAAATTATTTTAGGCATAGTTTTTGGTATGCTAAGGTACGTCTCCTCTGATCTTGTGTATTTTAGAATGTAGTCTATTATTCTTTTCGAACCAGAAAAATCGGGTAGTTTAACATAGCATGACGCATAAAAGCGTGCTTTTAGGGCTCTATCAATATCACCTCTAAATGGATTCATATCCGCAAAGCAAAGATATGATTTAGTTCTAAGTATGATACCAGAATATTCTATATATCCCTCCTCAAGAAGACTTAGAAGCGCATCTTGAACAGACTTAGAAAATCTATTAATCTCATTAATAAACTTTATCCTTGCTTTGACTATAGGTCTTACAATAATTTCCTCTTCTCCACTTGTTAAGAGTTTAACAATATTCGTACTTACTAAAACCTTTTGAAGCGTCTTTTCAGGGGAACCTATCGTCATACCAAAAATCGGTGTACTATCTTCAGTATTATCATTATGAATAGCCTTGGCTATAAGTCTAACAAGAGTCGATTTACCTGCCCCTGGCAATCCAACAAATAGAACTTTATTGTTTTTTATCAAAATCGATGATAATATAAAATCGCGAAAATCTCGGTCATTACAATACCATCTCTCAAAGATCTCTTCTCCCAGTCTTAAGATTTTTTCTCTATGAACAAATTTAACTTCTTCCAACAATTAATTCCCCTCACATGTATATAGGTCTGCTATCAAAATATCTCTTAGCAAAATCGAATAATATCTCTATTTTTTCTTCGTTTGCTTCTCTAGGTGACATTTGTATTATGTCTATACCAGCACTTGCCATCGTTCTCTTAGTTTTCCACCAGACCTCATTGGTTAACGCAATTACGCATATTTTAGCTCGCTCTGAAAGATCCTCAAGACTTGATACCACCGTCGGGAAATCTATATCGTATATCATAGTGTCCGTAATAAATACAACTATGGCTTTTTCGTTTATATATGACAGATGTCCATCAATAACACTAAATACGTGACGTATGTTTGTTCCACCATCAGCTTCGAGTCTCAATACTATTTCTTCTACTAAATCATAATTCTGAGTAGGTATTATGCCCTGCCACGCTCCGGACGAAAATGTTGTCAATGCTATCGTTTTTTCATATTTTTTCGCTATTTCTATAAGCGCTATCCCTACATCTATTGCTCGTTCTAGTGGTTCGCCAATCATCGATCCACTCGTGTCTATGCATACTTCAACATGTCCAACCGTCTCGGACGCAATCTTATGCCCACCATATTCGTAAATATTTTTCAGCGTCGAAAGATTTGGAACAACCTTTCCAAAACTATCAGCAGATGCTTCCACATCCAAAAACTCTTCATCATCTCCTACGAACCACTGGTCGTATCCATATCTCATTAGAACGAAATTCTCCCGCAATAACATTGTTTCTAGAACAGACAGCAATTGCCTTATTCTGACACGCCTAACGGCCGCCGTATATCTTCGCTCTTTTAATAGTTTTTGAAGCATTGTCTCATTTTCGGAATATAATGGCATCCTTCCACCAACTCTTTTTTCTTTATCTATTTTTATTGCGATTTTCCTTGCAAGTTTGTAATCCACTTGGGCAAGCTGTTCTATGTCTTCTAGGGTTATCTCTCTTCCGCTATGAAAATCACTACTCTTCATCAGGTTTTCGTCCGAGCTTATGGGAATCACTATCCTCTTTAAGAGTCTTTTTTGATATGTCCACGGTTCAAAAGTTTTTTCGATTTGACTTATTCTCTCAAAGAAAAATTTTGCTTTAAGATATGTTGGAAGATTTGACAGCAATATTCTATTAATTTTCGCTAACACACCATCAAATTTATTCATTAGTAAAGCATTATAATAACCTAGAATTAATTTTACTATTTTTGTTCTCGGTTTCTTATAGCTACTTGTTACATACTCCAACGCCGATATGACCTCCCTTCTCCAATTAGCATTATTTATGAGTCTAGTGAAGGCAAACAACGTCGAAAATATAGACATCAGAATTCCTAATCTATCATCCTGAAAAACATTAAATACCTTCCTAGCAGCCGAAAATATTAAAAGCCTGTTTATTTCTGTTGCAGGCATCAAACCATGAAAAGAGAGACCCATAATTAATAAATATTTATTATAGGGATCTAATCTACCTCGGGGCATATCAAATAGCAGAATCCACCCCCATTTTTGATACCAAGCTTTTTGTGGCTCAACAAGCTCCACATAGAAGTTAGGGTAAATATTAAAATCTCTAGAAAAATTCGTTACTATCTTTCTAAGCTCTTCAGAAGGCACATCGCTATAATGAACTATTCTTCTTACTATCCAGTTCACCTATATACCAATAGGACTATTACCTGCTCCCACAGTATTCCCAATACCCAATATTATTACTTTTCCTCCTTCTGGTACTTCCTCTAGGATTATTCTCTTTACAGTTTCGTATGCCTTATTTACAGCGTTGAGTAGCGATTTCCGCAACGGTGTTAACGATTCAATATAGTTTTCTTTTATCACAACCGCATAAAGAGGAATTCTATATTTTGTGGCCCATTTTTCTATTCTGAATTTTTCTGGGCCTGGATCGCCAATAGCGGCTCCTACACCAACATCCACTTTTCCTACCTTCTCAGATTCTAATCGCAGGGCAGCATCAACCGTTATTATGGCGTCAACGTTGCCCTCTATTTTCTGGATGATTTTCTCCAAGAACTTTCCTGGCTGACCTACCTCACTTCCAGGTCCCTTTGCCTTTATCGCCAAAACATATCGGCCATCGATTTCTGTAGAGCTAAATACTACTCGAAGATCGCTGTCCTCTTCCACTTCATCTCCAAAAAACTTTTGTGCAACTAATGCACCAACAGTATCACCAATTGGAGCGCCCTCTATGAACCCTTTAAGCGCGTCAAAGAAGCTTAAACAAAGCTCTCTAAGAAACGGTACAAAAAGCTTTAATTGAAGCAGGTAATAAATGTTTTTTGTATTTTTGCCAATTCTAAAGATATGTTCCGATATCTTCCGGGTATATCTTATAGCTGCCGCTGCCTCCATGGCGCTTTCAAGATTTTTGATCACAAAATTTGGAGCTGATGGTAGAATTCTTTCTGCCAAGAAAAGCATCCTTCTCCGTCTTATATCAATAATGTGCTCCAATCTGTCTAAAACCTCTGTAGGATCAAGCGTTACTGGATCTATCAGAAAGCTATTAACAACTTCGTCGATCCACTCCATAATTTTTTTAAATTCGCCTGACTCCATAATTGCCCTAGCTGCTTTTTTTGTGCCAATCTCATAGTATTTTTCTATTAGGTCCTGCCTATGAGCAAATATAAGCTTAGCAAACATCCGATTAGAGAGCTTTTCATATATTTTTATCTCATCGATAAACGAATTTAAGCTCAGTATTATCATGTACATCTGCAGCTCGTTCGAAAAGAATATAAACAGCATAAAAACTATTAGTGAAAGTATGTAGTCAAGCCCTATCTGGAACATTATTATCCTCCACACTAATAATGAATTTCTAATCAAGAAATAACTATTTATTTCTTTTAATCATAAATCAAATTATGAGGTGGCCACTATGGGCGTTAAATTTGGACCGCTCTTCAAAGAGTTCAATGTTAATGGTATACTAATCGAAAAATTATCGCTCCTTGAGGGTAAAATAATAGCAATCGACGCATTAGTTACTCTCTATGAGATGACTACAATAATTAGAGATCGAACAGGCAAACCTCTAAGAGATAGTAAAAGTAGAATAACATCTCACCTTGTTGGTTTATTTAATAGAACCTGTAGGATGTTAGCTATCGGAATAAAACCTGTATATGTCTTTGATGGCCCACCACATCCTTTAAAACAAAAGATTCTAAAAGAGAGATATATGCGTCGAGAAGAAGCCGAACAAAAATATGTTGATGCCATTGCAAGGGGAGACTACGAGGAAGCTAAAAAATATGCAAAACAAGCTGCAAGAATAGAAGACTATATGGTAGAAACAGCTAAAAAGCTTCTCGAATATCTAGGCGTGCCAATAATTGAATCCAAGCATGATGGGGAGGCCCAAGCCGCATACATAGTCAAACAAGGAGACGCATACGCGGTTAATTCTCCTGATTATGATTCCTTTCTATATGGTGCATCAAAAGTTATAAGAGGTCTAAGAATAACTAAGGGAGGCGGGAGAAAGGGGGAGGAAGAAACAAAAGAATACACATTGGATGAAGTACTGAAAAAGCTAGACATCTCACACGATCAGCTCATAGATCTCGCGATCTTGATCGGAACAGATTTTAATCCAGAAGGATTTAGAGGCATAGGACCGAAAACCGCATATAATCTTATTAAAAAATATGGTTCACTTGAAAGAATCGTACAGACTGGCAACATTAAATGGACATACCCCTTCGAGATCGTCGAGATAAAAAACATTTTTAAGAATCCACCAGTAAACACAGCATATAGAATAGAATTCAAAGAACCAGATCGCGAAAAAATTTTAGAATTCCTCGTTGAAGAACATGATTTTAATCCTGACAGAGTAAACAGCGAATTAAATGAGGTTTTTAGAAGAATAGAAAGAGAATCACGTTCTGGGCGCCAAGCTAGTTTATTTGATTTCTTTGGATAACTACTCTGCATAGTACTTCATTTTCTTTGTTTCTATTCTTCTAAGAGAATCTCTCAAAACTTTTTCAATATCAATCCTAAGTATCGTTGCAATTATAAAAATTTCTAATAATGCACCCTCAATATATTGTAATATAGACTCCACATTCTCCGCTTCGTTTAGTAATTCTACTGCTATCGATTTTGCATCGTTAACTAAATCTAGTATGGCGTCAGACCCTTCATCAATTAGTCTTCGGATTATTCTTTGAAGATCACCTATTCTCAAAAAAACCACCTGCCAAAAAATTTTGTTTTGGGGTTTTAAATAAATTGCATATAACATCCTCATAGCATTAGAAAATATATGTAGCATATATCCACGTAATTCGTATTGAATTATCATATCAAATCCAATGAGTTTTCCTCAGCCTTAAACTAACACCAAATCTTAATGTTGAGTCAACCTTATAATATACTATATCCCCATCTTGGTCTATAATTGCCAACACAAGCATTTTGTTCATTTTTTTAGCCTCACTAAGCGCTTTATCTAGATTTTTTATCTCTATGCTCTTCTCGGCCTGAACTACCATTATAACGCATCTGGATTCATCTATAGTTATATCTGCCTGTCTGTTAAAAACCTCAAATATTAGCGGTTCTT
>JAUQYS020000385.1:0-5581 GCA_030587585.2 Candidatus Njordarchaeota archaeon | reverse complement strand
AACACACGATCCTGAGCCTTGTATACTAGCCCAAGATTATTCCAAGCTTTTGCGTAATCAAAATTTATTTCTAGTGCCTTCATAAAGCATTTAACCGCATCTTCATATCTCTTTCTGCTATAATATATCACACCCAAATTGTACCATAGAACCGGATCATTTGGGTTTATTGCTATTGCTTGTTTATAGTATCTTATCGAATCATCATATTTTTTCATATCATAGCATATATCCGCCATGTTCTTCAGTATGTCTGTTGATTCAGGGTTCCATTGTTGGGCTTTTTTAAGATAATCTAGTGCCTTCTCGAGGAGACCCATATTTCTATATATCATCCCCAAAAACCACGCAGCTGTCCAGTTATTGTTACCCTTGTCTATTATCGTCTTAAAGCATTTTTCGGCCTCCTTATATAGCTTAGCTCTGTAGTACAGCTTTCCTAAGAGAAGCAAGTTTTCTATTTTTTCGGGATTACTATCCACCAGTTTCTCGGCCCATTTTATTGCTGTTTCGAGTTTTCCTATTATTTTATATATTTTAATCAGCCCATATATCGCCTCCTGATTCCTAGGATCTATTTCTATACATCGCAAGAAATATTTAGTTGCTACACTAAAGTTTCCTTTTCTTAAATATGCCGTCCCCAAGTACTTTAAAATTTCGATATTATTTGGATCAATTTTTATTGCCTTCTCCCCATATCCTATTGCCTCATCCACTCTCCTTAGCTCAATACATATCCTACATAGATCTATCCAAGCTTCAATGAAATATTGATCAACCTCAACTACTCTTCTTAGATGCATTAAAGCTTTTTCTTTGTTTTTCTTTACTTCCTCGTATATCTTGGCAACGCTATATCTCATTTTAGCATAGTCTACGCCATTTTCTATTGCTTTTTCAAAGCACTTTAATGCATCGTCATACTGCTCATGTTTTAGGTATATTTCTCCCAAAGAATACCAAGCCAACCCCATTTTTGGATCAATATTTAGTGCCTCTTTATAGTACTCGGCAGCAACTTTTAGTTCGCCCTTATTGTGATATATCGTGGCTAGATTAAAAATTGCTATTGCGAAATCTTTCTTCATTTCTATTGCTTTCTTGAAACACTCTACAGCCTCCTCATACATGCCTTGGACTTGATACGCTTGACCCATATTGTTCCATGCTTCGGCAAGATTTTTATTTCTTTTTATCGCTTCCTTATACAAATTTATTGCCGCATCGTATACTCCTAAAGCATAGCAAATATTACCCATCATCAACCATACTATGGGATCCTCTGCATTTAGCTCAATAGCTTTCTCAAAACATTTTTTTGCTTCACTATAGTTTTTTTGTCCGTAATAGATCATACCAAGCTTTTTCCACACCTCATAGACAGAAGGATCGATGTCTAATATTTTTCTATAATATTTTATAGCATCAGAAGTCCTATTCATCGCGATTAGTATATCAGCAAGAATCATATATGCTTCTATGTTTCTTGATTCTATCTCTATTGACTTCTCTAGATATGCTATGGCGCTCTCGTAATCACCGATCAGCGATAATGTTAATCCTACCTCCCTGAGGATCTGAGCATCATCACTTCTAAATTCAAGAGCCTTTTTTAGACAATCAACAGACTCTTTAAGGAGACCTTTTTCCCTATATAATACCCCGAGCTCTAACCAAACTCCAGGCATTCTGTTGTTTATGTTTAATGCCTCCATAAAACATTCAATTGCTTCATCAATCCTGCCTTTAGATTTATACAGTCTGCCAAGCTCTATCCAAGCTTTCGGTTCATTAGAGTTAAGTTTTATTGCCTTCTTATAAAATTCTATCGCTATGGATACTTTGCCTAACTCAAAATATATCTTGCCGAGCCTATACCAACCATCATAAAGCGCGGGATCTATCCATATGGCTTTTTTGTAATATTCTATAGCTTCCTCTATATGGCCTATCTCATATGACACGTCCCCCAGAACCATAAACGCATCGACAAACTTAGGGTCTATCTCTATAGCTTTTTTTAATAGTGCTATAGCCTCATTGTACTTTCCCTCTTCTACCTTCTTTATGCCCTCTTCTAAAAACTGTTTTGCTTTCGAAAGACCCATTAAAAACGCCATAGGATCTAGACAAACACGGCGCCTTACCTTATCTATATATAGATACAATAAAAAATTTAAAAATCTAAAAAAACGCATCATTAACTAAAAAATGTCCATAGAACAAAACAGATTAAATACTCAAAGACTAGATATTTTCTTCCAAAATTGAGATAAGTCCCATTCTGCTCCACCAAAAACTCAGCTATTCTCCCCCATATGCGACAATATATCGCTAGATACTCCCCGCTTCCTAAGAACATCAACCATAGTCATAATCAACCTAGCGGCACTATCTATATTCATCATAACAATACTAATCTCGCCAAGAACCCCCTCCTTAGTCATCTACAAGCACTAAAAAAAAGAAAATTATTTAACAAAAAATCTACGACGAATAGCTAAGGCCAACGATACAATCATAACAATCAAAGGCGGATAAATCGCTGGAATCAAAGCATTATTAGAATCAAACAATACTGGTATTCTTCTCTCAACACTATCAGGCAAACCATCAAAATCACTGTCAATCCTATTAATTTCTGATTGCTTATCCAGCCTCTGACCTCCCGAGGAAAGTCTACTTCTCGAGATTACCTCTATCTTGATCTGGTATGAAGCGCTACCACTACCACTATAATGGTCTACAGCAACAACCCAATCCCCACCAACATCAGCAGTAAACTCAATAACCTCCGGCTTATTCGTAGTATAGGCACGCTTATAATAATCACTACCAGGAGCAGTACCAGGCTTATACAAATACAAATCAAGATCACTCGAACTATCCCAAGACAACGTTATACGATACTGAACACCCGACTGAAGACTAACAGTATGCTGCTTCCAAGCAGATGATGACGGATAATTATAGTGTGCACCAGAGCTACCATCACCAGATACAGAACCCGTAATAGTTATTGGTCCTGATTCTCCAGTACTCCCCGAGATCAATTCTATCGTTATTTGATAGTTGGCGCTACCACTACCACTATAATGGTCTACAGCAACAACCCAATCCCCACCAACATCAGCAGTAAACTCAATAACCTCCGGCTTATTCGTAGTATAGGCACGCTTATAATAATCACTACCAGGAGCAGTACCAGGCTTATACAAATACAAATCAAGATCACTCGAACTATCCCAAGATAGCGTGATCTTATAAGTATATCCTGAAGTCAATGTAACCTCATGTTGCTTCCACGCTGACGAGGATGGGGCATTATAATGAGACCCCGTGGATCCATCTCCCTGAACATAGCCAGTAATCGTTACTGGGAACCCGCCACTTTCTCCACCACCTTCCTCACCACCACCTCCCTCTTCACCACCACCGCCACCAGACACAACCTCAACAGTAATCTGGAAATTAGCACCACCACTACTACTATAATGATCAACAGCAATAGTCCACGTACCAGTAACATCAGCAGTAAACTCAATAACCTCAGGCTTATTCGTAGTGTAGGCCCTAGAAACATAGTCACTACCACCACCATCCTGAGAAGGCGCCGTGTTAGGCTTATACAAATACATATCCAGATCACTCGAACTATCCCAGTTCAACATGAACTTATACTCGACACCAGCCTGAAGACTTATCCTAAACTCAGCCCAAGCAGAAGAATCAGGCTGATTGTAGTGAGAGCCAGAAGAACCAGTACCAGAAACACTACCAGTTATCGTACAGGGCGGCTCATATATCGTCTCTCCACCGCCACCCTCCTCACCACCACCTCCCTCTTCACCACCACCGCCACCAGTACTGTATTCTAGGGGTATGTTTGATGCGTCAATATCGCAGTAGTAGTAGAACTGGTTCAATAGTGTTGTTCCTGAATATATTTCTAGGCGGTAGGTATATGTTCCTACTGCATCGGGGTTTAGGTTTATTGTTATTGTGTCTGAGCTTGTTGTTCCGCTTATTGTGTATGTTGATGTTTCTGTTATGGGTTTTTCTGACCCGTCCACAAGTGCGTATAGCTTTATTTTTATGGTTTTGCTTGAATCTGAGTCTAGATCTATTTTTAGTGCTAGATTTGAATCATAGTATCCATCGTTATCTGAGTCGTATCCTTGGAATGCTATATCGTATAGCCATATGTCCACACTATTTCCAGATTTTTTGTTTAGTAGTTCGTCCCATTGATGATGTCTTGACATCAAAAGGTCGCCATAGCTGGAATAATATGTCGTCAATCTGACGCTTAGGCCATTTGCGTTAGGATGTGATGATAGGTGTCCACCATATAGTATTGCTTGTTCTACTGCGCTTTTAGCCTGATCTATTAGGTTTATTATTGTTGTATCACTCACTTTTCCTCTTAGCAGTTCTAGGAAATGTATTAGGTCTTTTTGACTTGAATAGTAGAACGATTCTGCGCTGCTTGCAGCATCATCTATCGCGTCTTTATATGTATTATAGTTTCTTAGTAGTTCTCCTATTAGTCTGTTTAGATATGGCATTGTTACTGTTGCTAGTTTGTTTAGGTCTATTGCCGACTGTGTTGCCTCTCTGTCTGTTCCTTGGCTTCCTCCATTATATGATTGTATATATTTTTGTGCTATTAGTGTGGCAAAATCGGCGGGCGCCATGTTGGGATTAGATCTTAGGGGGCCTAGTATGTCATCGTATGGCCAACCGTCTCCAGCTTCGGTTTCTTGGGAGAATACTATATAGTCCGCGAAGTCTTTTAGCTGGTATGCTACTTCGATCATACCCATCAAACAGGCATCGAATCCTATTATGTCTATTTTTCTACCTATTGAGGAGTACATTGTTTGAAATGCATCATAAAGTTCAGATAGTTTGAGGTTATCATCACTATTATCGTCGTCCCAACATACACCAGACAGTCCTCCTCCATGATCCCATAGTACAACTGCATAATGTTGTGCTGGATAGTTTTGTACTCCCCATAATACAAAATCTACTAGTGTTTGTGGATCGCCCATATTTTTTTCTCCCCAATCCTCCAGAGCGTTATTTGAGTACGGTTGTAGGCCTTGTGTTACATAAAACAGCTTTGTTCTAGTCCAGTCACCATAACTTGTTGAGTATCCACTTGTCCTGTCCAATAATACTACTATTGCTACGTCATCTGTTGATCCTATGTCTGACATTTCGAGAAAGTCTTCTAATCCTGCGCTTTCTAGGTTGTTATCTGCATCAAGATAGACCATGAATGTCCATTTTCTGCTTGTTTGTTGGATGCTTATTTTCTTTCCATATGTTCTTTCCACTGTTTTTTCGTTCGAGAATAGTGGTGGGAAGAAGTCAATGAGTGTTTCTTTAGATAATGTAATTTTGGTTATTTTTTGTGTCTCTGTTTTTTTATTTGTGGAATAAATACTATAGCTTATCATTGAGCTGACGAGTAATAGAACTAGTATTATGTTTAGAATATTTTTTCTAAACATTTTCAAAACCTTTAAAAAATTCTTCATTTAATACAAAAAAGGTGAAATTCTTTTTA
>JAUQYS020000337.1:0-2734 GCA_030587585.2 Candidatus Njordarchaeota archaeon | reverse complement strand
TTTATAAATAGCATTATTGAAAATGAGGCCGTCAGAAACATACTTATTGGCGAAAAACCTGGGATTTACTCCTCGCTTGGGATTCTGACGACGGGAGTATTCTTTGTCTTCCTCATGATACTTCCCACAATGTTTGTCATATACATAATTATAGGTATCCTTGAAGATCTAGGCTTTATACCCAGGGTAGTAGCCTCCTGTCACAACTGTATGAGGCATTGGGGGATGTCTGGAGATGCCTTCATTCCAATAATTGCTGGGACTGGATGTAGTATTGTTGGTATATTATCATCTCGAACTCTCAGAAGCGAAAAAAGTAGGGTTATCTCCTCATTCATCCAGGTGTTTGGGGTACCATGTATCGCTCAGCAAATAATGATATGGGCTCTTCTAGGTAGACATGGCGCATTTTATGTATTTATACTGTATCTCATACTTGTCATATCTATATCTTTTGTTGGACTCCTAGCGAGTCGTCTCATACCTGGAGATACAACATTTCTCCTGATAGAGCTTCCTGCATGGAGGAAACCAAAAATGAATAATGTTTTTAAGAAGGCTATAGCTAGGATGAAATCCTTTCTAATTAATGGTGTTCCACTGGTCTTTCTCGGAATTCTGATACTAAACATAATGTACTATACTGGGATAGCACTTATTGTCGCAAAATTCTTTGAGCCCATTATTAGTGGCCTGTTTGGTCTGCCAAGCGAGGTTGCACTAGCACTTATTATTAGTATTCTCAGAAAAGATGTCGCCGTCGGACTCTTGGGGGGATACTCACTTACTGCATCTCAAGCACTAATAGCTGTGACGCTAATTACTTTATATTTCCCCTGCATTGGTTCACTGCTAATATTTCTGTCAGAATTTAGACCGAAAAAAACAATGTTGATAATAATTTTGATGCTTAGTTTCTCTACGATTATTGGATTCTTATTGCGAGTAATCCTAATCCACTAGAGAGATATTATTCATCATTTATAAAAAGGTGTAACGCCCGTCCCCCAGATGTAATCTGGGGCTTTCTCCCTGCTATTTTTGTGAAAATACTAGTATCGACAAAGCAGCAGTATCGGAGATTCTAGGAGAACTTACAAAAAGTGAGATACTCACGAAGAGAAGAGAGAAGGGCAGAGTTCTCTACAAGTTTAAGTATCCATTAATGAGACTCTGGCTAAAAAAATTAGAGGAATTTCTACAGAATGTTCTATAGATAATATTGATTGTTAGGTATCTGAGGTTTTTTTGTGAATCTAAACAATGATGCTATGTGAATTATATAAATTATATCGGTTTAAGTTTTCTAAGACGTGTTATTAATCTCCTTATCTTTGTTTGTAGAGTTTTTGGATATATTTTTACTATTTGCTTTAGTTTATTTAGATCAATTTGTTCTATGTCCATTTGTCCTATGTCTGGTGACATACCATAATATACCGTGTCTATTATTGCTTTTTCTGGGGTGGCCAGAAAGTACGTATATTTGTTCATCTTCCATATGTATTCAAAGAAATATCTTGGCGATATCTTATAGTAAATAATTTCTGTCCCATTAAATATGACTTTCTTAACTCCATAGACTTTCGTAGTAACTACCTGTATTCTGCTTGGGACTTGTAGAAGAATACCATGAAGGTATAGTGCTGTGAACATAGAGATATATGACGGCCGATATATTCCTGTAGCCACTACTCTGTCGTCTGAAGTTATTGTATATATGCCCTTCATTACTCTTTTTACGGCTCCTCTTCGCTCCATATAGTATAAAATCTTGCTCACTCTAACTCTATTAATTCTAAGTACCCTAGCTATATCCTCAACCCTAAAAACAGGATGCCTAGAGGCATAATCCAATATGCGTTTTGTTAGCATCAGCACCTCACCTTTTTTAGAATAAAGATCTTAACATCCTCAAATTCTGGTAGGGAAGAAAGTACTAATTCTCGAAGCGAGGGCCACAATGGTTTAATGCTGTTTATTGCTTTTCGGAGGTCTTTGCATCTATCAAAAAAAGTAATAGCACCATATTTCTTAGTTATTATATAGGCATCATACAGATCTCTCGGTTTCTTCCTTCTAATTATTGCATCCAATTTATCCATTAATATATTGCTAAGTGATGAAACCTTAATTTTGAAGGGAGGAATATCTGGATACGGACTGTAGAAATCAACAATATCTCCAGTTGGCTTCTGAGATGATATATCCAGCGTTATCGGAGTATCTATATCTCTCCTAGAGACCCTAATCGCTAAGAATAAAATATTCTTAGTCTGCCTTCTCTTTAAGATTCTCACAAGAAATCCCTCTGTAGAAAATAATTCAACTATTCTATTCACATCTACACTAACATTAGAGTCCATATCGATATCCCTACTGAATCTCCCACTATTATAGACCTTATACAGCGCAGTTCCGCCCTTCAAAGAGAAGTCAAGATCGTGAATAAGAGAGAGAAAATAGAGCGCTTTATCTTGAATGTAATCCAGCATGATCATGTCTTTTCTAAGCAATCTTCTCTTAAACGCATAACTTTTTAAATCCTCATAACGAAAAGCCATACTGATCATCAAGTATTTTCCAAAAAAATTTAGAAAATACTTAATACTATAAAAAATTGATGATTTATAAAACGCCGCAAAAACATCAGAAGTCCCAAGATAACCAGATCTTATGTTCAATCATTTCTATTTTGCGTCTAGTAATGATCACTGAATATTTATCTTTTTTT
>JAUQYS020000333.1:0-63074 GCA_030587585.2 Candidatus Njordarchaeota archaeon | reverse complement strand
CGTAGGTTTTATTCTAAAAAATATTTTTTGGAATAGAATTCTGAAAAATGGTGTTTTGTATGGGTCGGACGCAGAGAGCAGTTTTGTGTGTTTTTATGCGTCTTGGTATTTTTTGGAATAGAAAATTTTTTGGAATAGATTTTTTGGAATACGACTATTACTCCGTTTTTTTGGATCGGCGGGCCTATGCCCGTTTTTTTCTGATGCGGGGTGATGATCTTGGCTAGGAAGAGAAACAATGAGGAGCGGTATCGTATTCTGAAGTTTTTGCAGAAAAACAAAGATAGGCCCGATATTACGGTTAAGACTGTTGCCGAATATCTGAAAAAATCCATAAAAACAACTAGTTATACTATTAATACTATGGCGCAAGACGGCCTAATACTAAAAAAAACTATTGGTAGAACAAGCTTTCTCCGAATAACATATAAAGGTGAAGACTTCATAAGACACTATGAAGAGCAACACAAAAAACAAACCAAGCAACCAGAACAACAACTACAACAACAAAAAACCACAAAAAAGAAAAAAACTATTCCAAAAAAACAAAAACAAACACAAAAACCAAAACAAGAACAGCCACAAAAACCAAAACCTATTCCAAAAAAACAAGAAGAAGTATCACTAGGTGTGAGTGGTGGGTCGGTCGGGGGTGTTTTTGGGGGGAGGTTTGTTCCTCGGCGTGTTAGGGTGCATGATTTTAAGGTGAAGTTGGTTGTTGATTTGTTGGATACGGATAGTTTGTCTCGTTTGTTTCCTTGGGCTGTTGGTTTGGATGTTGGTGAGGTTTTGAGGCGTTGTCTTGGTGATGGTAGGGTTGTTAGGAGTGTTGTTAAGCGTTATTGGGAGGCGTTTTATTTTAGTGTTCCTTTGGAGGGTGTTGATGTGACTTTGGAGGCTACTACGAGGAGTGTTGTTTTGCATTTTAGGGCTAGGGATTTTGATTTTGGTTTGGATGTTGTTGAGAGGATTCGTGGTTATGTGTTTAGTGTTGTTGCTTTTGTTGTGCAGTTTATTGTTGAGCGTACTCCGTTGCGTGTTGTGCGTGTTGAGCCTATTAGTATTGAGTATGCTGTTCCTTTGGGTGGGTTTTGGGATGAGAAGTTGCCGAAGAGGATGAGGATGGGTGTTGAGTTGCCTAGGCGTGCTGTTAGTCCTATTGGTGAGTTGAGGAGGAGTGCTAGGGATTGGTTTGATAGGAGTTTTGGTGAGGTGGAGTGGGAGACTAATGATTTTGTTTTGGCTGAGCTTTTTTTGGAGATGCCTTTGCGTATTGCTTGGAATACTGAGGGTATTGAGGAGTTGCATAGGAAGGTTAATGCTCTTGCGTTTAGTCAGAAGAAGCTTGCTGAGGCTCAGGAGAGGATTGCGGATATTCTTGGTAGGTTGTTCGGCGATTTGCTTGGTGGAGAAAAGAAGGAGGAGAAGGGTGCTGTTGTTGAGGAAAAATTCGAAAGTTTTGATGATATTGGTATAATATAGAGGTGATGTGTATGGAGGTGGATAGTGTTTCGCCGTCTTTTTATTGGTTTGTTAGTAATCTCATTGATAAGCTGGGGGAGGAATTAGAGAGGAAGATTCCGTGCTATCTGCGGATTAAGCTTGTTGGTTCGAGTGCAGTAAAAAAGATACTTGGTGTTGAGGAGAACTGCGTTCTTTATTCGGTTAGGTTTTTGTATTGTAGTGAGGAGTCTATGTCTACAGCGAAGGAGATTATACAGCGGTATGGCTTCAAGATAGAGCATATTGCGTGGACTACGAATGGTTTTGCAATATATTTCTCGATGTCGAGGAGGTGATGGATGTGGGGGATGAGAATAATAATTTTTGGCACATGAGGAAAGTAGCGATATATTTGCCGGATTTTCTCATAGAGACTATTGATGGTCTTGTTGAGAAAGGGGAATTTATGAATAGGTCTGAGTGTGTGAGGTTTGCTGTTCGTTTTTTTGTTATGCAGTACACAAAGTTTAGGAATTCGGCCGTAAAATTCAGAAAAAAGAAGGGTGATGAATAGTGGCGAAGGGTAGTGATCTTGTTGATCTTGCCGTTGAGACTATTCTTTTTTCACAAAAAGAAGCATCCGCAAAAAAAGTTTTGTTGTTTAATGCTGTTGTCGTCGTAATGGATAGGGATGGTGAGATGTATGATATGGGTACAATAATTATCGAAAAGAGCAAGGTTGATGATCTTGTAAAAAAATTGCGGGACAAGGGAGTAGAAGTAGAAGTTGTTGGGTGATAGATGTGTATGGGCCTGATTTTGATCATGATTGGCTTGATATTGTTTTTGATTTATCGAAAAAGGAGGATCGGCATGCGGCGAGGTATATTGTTTATGAATATGAACGAAGAGGTGCGGTGTATTGGGATCTTCAGCGGCTTGGCCTTATTCTGTTTCTGTATAGAAAAGCTCTTCGTCTCGCTCAGAATATCTTGCGGTCATACATATATACTAATCCGACGTACGATCGAGAATTCAAACGTACGATAAAAGATATCGAGCAAATAATAGGAACAATAAATCTTTTTTCGCCTGAGTCCAATATTGAACAGATCCGAACAGCTATAATTCAAGCAAAAGAGAGAACAATCAGATACTTAGAGGAAATAGTCGAAAAGCTGAGGTTTTGGCTGGAGCTGACGGAGGGAGGCATAGACTATACGAAAGGAACAAGAAGATGGCTCAATAGGCTGTTCTTAAGCGAGATGTATTTTTGTCATTTTTCTGTGAATTTCAAGTTCGGAATGGGTGATGGCACGGCGTTTTTGCATGATTTTTTATCGCCAAGCAGATTTATTGACAGCATAAGAGAGGAGATAAAAATATTCAAGGAGCGAGAATACATGCGTATAGATTCATATTTTTTGGAGTTTCCTTTTCGTGACGATCCAAAAACAAAAAAGAAGAGGCCGAAGGCGATTTTGAAGGTGAGATTGAGATGATGGTCAATAATCCGAAATATAGAAAAGAAGTATGTACCTACATAGATTTGCTTTCTCGTCTTGGCAAGGCATTATGTGATTTAGATCGAATTATTCGGAGCTACGTTGGGATTGAGGACGGTTGGTTTATTGATGATAATGACCGAAAGAAGCTAAAAGAGATCGCAAAAGTGTTTGTTGGTGCGTATACTTTTTTCATGCAAAATTGTGCTTTTTTTGGTAAGCATGGTGAGAATATGAGGGCCGAAAAGAAACCGACAGATAAAAAATTTTTGGATATGGTTGTGAATGTAATAAAGAAGTTGTATGACTATGTCGAGATAGAGTCAGTAGATCCCGACGAGCTAGTAGTGTTGTTCAGAAGCGAAAGCCCCGTGGATTTGATCAAGTTGATATATCATCTGGATTTGTTGTATAGACAGACGGGTTTTCTTCTTGTCTGTATGGAGGCTGGTCCTATTATTGAGGTAGAGGACAATAAAGCGACGGCTTTTGTTGAGGTTTTTCTTCAGTTTGAGGTGCAGAAAAATGAATAAGAAAGAACTTTTGGAGAAAATGGAGCAATGTATTAATCTTCTGCAAAGTATTTTGCTTGACATAGCTGAGAGATGCGTAACATGCACAAAAAGAAATTTTAGTTACTACTGCAACGTTTTCTGTTCGGACTGCTGTATTTTTAAGAGAATAGAACCAGATATTCGCACGGCAGTCTCAAAAATAGAAAATGCGAGAGAGACAGTAAAAAATAATTATTTTGAGGTGAAGGTGAAGCAACATGCATGAAATTATTCAAAAATATGTCAAGCATTTAGACCATATAATTGAGGAGTTAGAGAAAAGCAAACGGGAGTTCAGTAAGACAATTTCTGAGGATGATTCGATAAAGGCGAGAGAGGTTCTAAGAAAAATAATAGATCTGTTGCTTAATTCAATAGATTTTGCTGCACTTTTGTATAGGTCTCTGGTTATTTTATATGTTGGTGATGAGGATGAGTGATTCCAAAAGATTGATGGGTGGTATGTTGATTATGGCTTCTTGCATTGTGTTTGTCCTAGCAATGGTGATACTGCAGCAAAAAGTATCTGTCGAAGATGCACAACTAATTGGGTCCATTTTCTGGCTTGCTTATCTGCTTGTGATTATTGGAGAAATAATAAAAAGTAGTGAGTAGGATGAAGATGGACAAATTTAGATGCAAGAAATGTGGGGCACAGTTGGTTTGGTGCCCAATTGAATGTGATTTTGTTTGTCCTGTTTGCCATTGTGCAGCGATGGATTGTCAAGAATGCATATTTGAGAACGATGAAGAATACGAAGAACCATTGGATGATTATGAATGGCTTATGCGTGATTTAGAATCATCTTAGAGGCGATGAATGTGGAGGATAGTGTGCTTTATTTTTTCTTCTTTATTACCTGGCTCGCAATATTGGGGTCTTCATACAATAATCGGGAGTTAAAAGAGTTTCTTGCCGAGGTATACAGATCTATTGTGGTTGTTCTTATGGTTTTGGCTAATGATGATTATGATTTGAGAAAGAAAGTAGCGAGCATACTTGGTGTCGAATCTTTGCCATACGAGATCTGGGAAAAGATTCATAGACTGTTTGATGAGGTAGAGGAAAGAGAAAAATGTTGTTGGGATGTTTACCGATCGGTTTTTGTGAAGATTTTGAAAAAAATTAGATAAAATAATCCTTTTTTTTCGTCAATAGGTGGTGAGAAATGATGTATCGTTTTGGCAAATATTTTTCTTTCTGGCGAAAAAATTCTCCTGATTCTGAAGGACGGTTATTGGATATAGCTGCACGTGCTCCGTTTCCGTTTGAGAGATATGCTTGGCATGTAGCACAGTTTATGAGTGAATATCTTGTATTTAGAGAGAAGGGTGTTTGGGAACCGTTAGGTAAAATTCTTAATAACGCCTATGAGAAAAATAGATATGCGATATGTTTTTCTCCTGTTCAGATATTAGAATTACGAGGGTTTGCCAAAGAATGTTACGTATCAGTTCCTCTTCTTCAGGCTATTTTTATTGCTTTGCTGTATATGCGGGCTGTTGGGTTTGTTAGAAAGCGATGGGGCTATAAAAAAATAATCGGTTGTCGTTCTCTTTATGAGATGATCCAAGACGGAATAACATCTATGCTTGGTTATAGGCACTTATTTTTATGTATGGATGATGTTTTCAGGGTTTTTATTTATAAAAACTTGGCGGCGAAAAAAAGTGCAGATCTCTGGCGCTTGGCTACGCTTTTCTCTGAGCTATTTATGGCTTTCAGCAAAGCATTTCCTCAAAGTAGGATGAAGTGTCCGCTAATAGACAGTGTTTCCCTGGATATCTTTGTTAGAATTACAGAAATAATCGAGATGATATATGATGCTAAAAATAAGAAGCCATTACAGCAGTCGTATATACCTATTATCAGACGCTTTCTTGGCTGGACACTATCACTACCGGCTTTAACAAGAAGAAATGGCCGAGCATATATGCCCATTACATTATCGGATCTCAGTAGTGTTAAAGAAAAAGTTCTTGATGTACGAAAAAAAATATTCGCAAATTTTGTGAAATATTTTCTGCAGTACTCGCTATCAGAAGTAAATATTGAGCATATAGCAAAGAATCCTGATACATTGATGCTTTTAACTTTTCTTAGAACAAGAACGCTTTACGAAGCTGGACTTTTTCTCGGGAGACAGCCCCATAGGATCGCAGTAGCTTTGAATAGGCATCTTCAAAAATATTCTTTCCTGTACAGATGGATACGCAGACAATCGAAGAGAAAGAAATTTTTGTCGGAATTCTTCTACGAATTTAGGGAAACACTAAGACAAGAAAACATATTACTATAATTCATTTTTTTCAGTTTATTTTTGGTGGTCCGTATGAAAAGGGAAATAATCGTAGAAATATTGGGTGTTGTGAAAAGAGAAAAACTTGTTCTTGAGGAAGATCAAGATCCCGACAAAGCATTGAACGATTTTCTCAAAAAATTTGATGATTCGATCATAAGAATCTATGTCGGTGGCCGTATCTTAGTTATTCCAAAAGAACTACATAATGATCTATTCGGCCAACAATCAGTAAGCATACTTGACCTAGTAGCTGGACTGAAAAACAAATCGGCAGAAAAAGAAGCAATAGACGGAATAATTGGAAAAGCAGAAGAAATAAAAAGGCTTCTAGAGGAAATAGCCGAAACGGTTGATTCGCTCAAATGGACAATTTTGATGATGCAGAATGCGAACGAATAGAACTATGTACCTACATGGTGATAATGATGGCTTATTCAATTCATTTAGTCGCTATGCTGAAATAATTAATCGTGTTCTTGGAAAGGATATAAATGAGTATATCCCCGTTGTTGAGTCCATTGAAGACGCCGCTGAGGAAGGGATTCCTTATGATAAAGTTATGAATCAGAAACAGAACTTGATTAAACACATACTGGTGCCGCTGATTAAACCACTTATTGTTGCTTCGAGGATGGATATCTCATTAGAAGAGTCCCAAGAAGAACTGAGCAAACATGAATGGAGGATTATGGAGGGCTGGTTATGGCAATTGTTGGTATGGGTATCCTGTGGATTTATTGTTGTGTATACGTGGTAAAATTTTTTCGCTAATAAGTGGTGAATCCAAATGGAGAAAAAGGAAATTGTTGATGCTATTTTTAGGGCCATAAAATATATTACCAATAATATTGATGGATTCTTTGAGAAGAAAAATATTTGTCTGGAAGAAATAGATATTGACAGTATCGAGATTCCAGAATGTGTTCTGAACAGTTTTGCTGATGAGGAAGATGGAGATATGGATGATGCAAGAGAAGAGGCGCTTAAGGGGATTATGTTGCATTGTACATGGTTTCAGCCACATGTGCCAGATAAAATTATAGCCATTAAATGTGGCCTGATACCTTTCTGGTATGGCGATGATTTCTATTTAGCGCTTGGAGGCACGGGTATGGATCTTTCACCAAAGCTAGAGGCTTATTGCATGCTTGCGGGCGACTGGATAGTTCGTTCGTCTTGGCTTTTTAAGGACTTTGACTATTTTGCCTATGTTACCAGTATTGAAACACTCAAAGAGTGTATATCTAAGGTTTTAAGTCTTGCAGAGAAGGTACACCCAGCTTTGAAAGAACATTTTATAGAAATTTTCAAAACTCTTGCCAATAAGTCAAAAAGCAAGAAAATAAAGAATATTCCAAAAGAATTTGGGTGGACAAAATGAAAAAGATCGAGATGATTAATTCCTTAAAAAGAAGGCTCGAAGACATTGGGAAGGGATATAAGTTCGAGAGAAGATCTTTACTTTTGGATTTATTAGATGAGGTAGAAGAGTTATTGACTGAAGAATCTGAAGACTGGGTAAAAGAAGAATTGGAGTTTATCAAGGAGTGCATTGAGTCTAAGCTTGCTGAAATATAATTTTTTTCAGATATATCTGTGGTGGGTGAATATGGATGACAATGAATGTGATAAGGTTAGGGCCATATTGGCGAAACACTTTAAAACTTGTTTTTGGATTAGGAAGATGTATAATGTTGATATGTATATGATTGACAGTAGGGATAATAAGTTTTTTGTTGTTGCCGAGGTACTAAAGAATTGCGATATTAGATTGTTGCTGTTTTTTGATAATCCCGATATAAACTACCACATCAACATTGCGGAAATTGTAATATCTGATTTTTCTTTTTGGGATGATCTGACAGAATATCCCGACGAGGAACAGCTACTAAGATTAATACGTCTATTCTCAGACGCACTAATGAAGATTCCACAATTTTCGGATGAGTCAGAGGTGAACGGAGATGGGTGAGGAGAAAAAAGTAGTTTTAGCATTTGCAGAGTTGCTCAAGGAAGACGGACTTTTTGAATATGTAATCTCAGGCCGTCATATTGTTGGTTATTATCCATTATTCAGGGTAGCGGAAAAGATAGGTATTGATTACGAGGCAGCTAAAAATTTATTGCGGAAGTTATCAGAGAAGAATCATAACATAAAATTTCTGGGTACATTGCATAGAGTTGATGATGACTTTATTGTAGGACTAGACACAGAATGGTTTATAAAAATGTTAAAAGAGGTGAGCGAAGATGAGTGAACATATATATATCAAGAGGGCTAGAAAATGGAGAGATAGAGCTAAGCTCTTGGACAGTATCATAGATGCAATAGATAAGCTATTGAGCGATATAAGCAAGGATTTTTGTCATTGTGGGGAAATACAAGAAGCAATGGAGGCTAGAGGTGAATTTTGGGACTATGATTGCGAGAATTGCATAATATTTAACAAATATATCAGGCCCCTAGAAAAAGTTAGGGAGATACTTGGCGAAGTGGCTGGTTGTTGCGAAGAAGAGGCCCGAGAAAACGAATATAAAGCTTGGGGCGAAACAACTGATGGCTTATTGCCTCTATCTGTATTTTGGGATAAAAATAGTAAATTTTCTGGGAAATAAAATTCTATTTTTTTGGGTTTTTATGGTGAGTCGGATGGAAAAGGAGAATGAAATTGCTGGTGTTGTGTCCCGTACTGTTAAATATGTAGTTTTGGATGAAGAAGGTGCATCAGGATCAGAGGTTTATGAAACTAAATCGGCCGGAGATATGGCTGTTGTGTTATTTAATAAGTTGTTACAATATAGCGGCAGAGAGGATGAGAATATTCTTCTTTCTGGTGTTCTCGAAGAACTAAAGACGATAATTGATGAGTATGAAATCTCTTCGATAGAAATATTTAAGTCTAAGAAGTGTCCAGTTCCTCGTGTGGCGTTTGTTTCGAAAAAAGAGACTATTCCTGTTGAGAGACTGGCATATTTGGGTGTTTTGATTCATGTTTTGCTTTTTAGTAATCGGAGAGATTTCTTGGAGCGGATAAAGAAGACTGATCTAAAGATATCGTATCAGGATAGTTATACTATGAAGCCAAAAGACATGCATATTTTTGTTCTTGAGGGGACACCAACAAGAGGAATTGTTTTTGTTCGAGATATAGTTGAGAAAGCGGCCCCAAAGTATATGATATGTGTTATAGATTTCTCCTCGCAGATATATACGAAGGTTCTCGTGTTCTGATTTTTTGTTTTACTTTTTTTCGCTATATACGGTGACACGGATGAGAGAAATAGTTAAAGATATATTATATTTTCTTGAGGAAGGAAAAATCTGCGAGCTTAGATATGCTGCATTTCTTGTCGATATGCCTAATGCGAGAGCAAAATATGAGAAAGAGGCGAGAAAAGAAATAGCCAGAGGATTGCTAGATATTTTTGAGGATTCAGTAGATTTTGACGCATGTAGGTTGGAGATAAAGAGAACAATACTGCTGGCAATAAAAGCTTTTGAATTTACCGCTCTTGAAGACCCAGAAGATATCCTGACTGCTGAGGCTCGAGAAGTTTGGGACGAGATATTGAGCGATCTTTGGCGTACAAGTCTTGGCGAAAAAGTAGTTGAGTTAGTATTGCATCACGCCAAGGCGAGGATAGAATCTTCTTTAGGTTTAAGGATCCCAGAAGCGCAAATCAGCAATGAGCCGGGTTATGGAATTCCTGAGTACTCTTTATACTGGAGCTATGATGTACGGTCTTTTTGTGGTAGATGGTATATTTCTGCCTATTATGACTATGATGAGGCCTACATCTGCTTTGGCTTCACTTCTGAAGAATCTCTATGCCGCAGAATCATCAACAAGATAGAAGAACTTGAAAATAAATATAGAAACGAGATATCTAAAACGAGGGTTTTTGTCTTTTTGGTGTGGCAAGAATAGCAAAAAACAAAAATATGTACCTACATAATGGTGGTGAAAATGGAAAAAATGGAGGATCCCAAAATAATAAGAATTCTAACAATTGCTGAGCGGGTTCTGGTCGCTATAGTTATAGTCTTGATATTTATTCTGATTTCAGGGTCGATAAAGATTTCATGGAACATTGAGTCTTTCTATGAGTTTCTTGTTGTTGCTCCATTTATTGCTTCTCTTGTCTTTTTGATAATTGTGATTCCACTACTAGCTCTGCTTGTGGCGATTTTTGTTGAGATCAGAAAAATAAGAAAAATTTTGCAATCATAATTTTTTTTCGTTAAGAGGTGGTGAAAAGCCTATGTTTAAAGGCAAATATATGTTTAAGCCTTCTCGTCTTGAAGAAGATAAATCTGTTGTTGTTCTTGGAGAGAAACCAGAAGGAGCATTGGTCTGGCGTTTTGTTGAGAAAGAAGAGAATTCGAATTCTATTATTATGGCGTTGGAGGTTTATGCTGTGAAGAAGCATAGCTTAGGCTGGTCCGTTAGGGCATATACTCTCTTTCGATTCAAAGCAGGAGATAAGGTGATTTGGACGAGAATAAAGTATGATAGCGGGATTATTTCTGAGAGAGAGCTTAATTCTCGCTATGCTGTTGATGCATGTCTATCAAACATATATTTTATGTGGGGCTGGTATTCTATTCTGGATTTGCATCTTAGGTGTTTCCAGAAAGAATTAGAAGCTTATGGCGTGTCCGTCGCAGAGATAAAGAAAAATGCATAAGCGAGCGACTGACTATTTTTTTTCGTTAAGTAGTGGTGAAAGTGATGCAAAAAGAATTGGAGCAATATAGGTTTTTATCTCCCGAAGAGCGCATAGAAGAATTATATAATCTCATCAAGAACAGAAATAGGCTGTGTTTTAGGCTTTTTGATATGTTTGCGGCTGAGAATCACAGAAATACTTTTAGGCAGGCGAGACCAACATCCAGATATACAAAGGCATGGTTTCTTTCGCCAAAAACTGACGATATCATGAAGCAAGAAAAAATAGATGAGAGATATATAGTGCTTAAGGCCGTATATTTTGTTCCCCCCGAATATGCACGCTTTGCGTATTATACGAGAGTTAGGGGGGAGAACGGTGAATGGTATTTGGAACAAAAAGTAGCAAACTTTTATAACGTCTTCTTTGTTGTTGGGTTGGATGACGAGTATCGATTTTTCTGCCATAGAATTCCTTGGCGGCTTGACTTCAGAATTTGGAAGGAAGACTGGCCAATAACGTATTGGCACATTAAAAACTGGATGGGTTTCGATATGCATTGGTACCAGATCGATGGGAAAATACCGTTCCACAAGAATATCAGAGTGCAAGGCGACATAATATTTACGCTTGTGGATACGATAAGTTTAGATCAGTTTTATCAACGTGTACTCAGCAAATATTATGACTATTTGATTCATATAATTGCGAATTTTCTTGGTGCTTTCTACTTTGCGGCTTATGCCCCCAAGTTTGCGGTTTATCGGGGAGTATGGCTGTTTAGGAAAGCATACTTTGCAAGAAAGAATTTTCGGAAGCGAATAAAGGACCTATATAGGTATGTAGGTCTTAGAGATGAGGTCTCTTTCGAAGAGTTTGTGTCTGCCTTTTTGGGAATGAAGGAAGAAAGCTATAACCCCAAAGGAGCACGTAGCATAATTTTTGGGCTTAAAGATTTTTGGCAGATTTTAATGCGGCATCGTATCAAAAATCTATTTGTTGCATGTAATTATCTTGGCACAGAAGAGTGTCATAGAGTGAGATATTATTTAGGAGATGTTATGGATCTGTTCTGCAATATAGCTAAAATAGTTTTACGGAAAAATAGGAAACTCCGAAATGTGTCGTCGGATTCTGGTAATAACCTATGGAAAAAATTAATCAATATAGAACAACGAATCGAAGTTACGATAGGGGACCACTATGTGTCTTATATCGGAATACCAGCAAATTTGACGGCACGAAATGAACAAGCTTTGTTTCCAGATAAAAATAATATGTTTTTGGATTGGCATTTGTCCAGTTTGGCGGAAACATGGACGGGAGAAAAGATATCAGAGGTTCTAAGAACCGTCGGTATTCAATTGCCCAAACCCAGCGATGAAAAAGCTATGAGATACACTGTTGATTATCTCAATATCGGTTACGCCTATCTAGATCCTACGAGCAACTCCCCAATTGATCTTGAGACGTTTCTCAAAATAATGCATAATGATCGTAATTCTGTTACTATTGATGATTTTGACATCTGGCAAATGTTTCGTCTTTCCAGCATGTATGAACGCCAGCATGGTATCTATTTTATTGTGTTGCGTGATCAAGACATTGTTTTTAGTCATAATGAGCATAGAACAAGATCTCTGCATGTTCCAGGAGTATCGTTATGTCGAATATGGCTTCTCGACACGCATAGAGCACAAGGACTTCACCCAAAACAAACTAAACAATTTCTTGGTAATATATGGTGAGGCCCTATGAGGCAAGTTCAGGTTCAGATCCAAAAGCAGAAGCCAAAAGCATCTAAGATCGAGATTAAGCCAATAGAAGAAATTGCAGAAAAAGACAATCTCGAAATAATAATAACGAAAGAAGAAATAAAAAGCAGAAGTAGACAAGCAACCGATTAATTTAAATGACTCTTTTTTTCTTTTTTCAGTGGTGAGGAGTTTGACTAATATGTATCCTGAGACTAAGACTTGGAATCCGTTTGTTGGTTGTCGTTTTGGCTGTATTTATTGTCGTCCGAGTTTTCAGCAGCAGTTGAAACGTTGGGCTAAGAATAATTGTGAGTTGTGCTATAATTATGTTCCGCATACTCATCCTGAGCGGCTTCGGAGGATTCCGTCTGCGGATATTATTTTTGTTTGTGGTGATGGCGACATAGCTTTTTGTCCTACTGATTTTCTTGTTAGGGTTATTGCAGCAATAAAGCAGCATAACATATATGCGAAGAAGAGCAAAAAGTTCTATTTCCAGAGCAAGGACCCAAGAGTCTTCGATAAGATTGTTGGTTTGCTCCCTCCGAACGCATATATATTGACGACATTAGAAACAAATAGAGATACTGGCTACGAAAAAATATCCAAAGCACCAAAACCATCAGACAGATTCAAATATTTTCTTGAGACCCCATATCCGAAAAAGATAGTTACCATAGAACCAATAATGGATTTTGATCTCGATATTCTTGTGGACTGGATAAAACAAATCAAGCCAGAAGCAGTATATATTGGTTATAACTCGAGGCCAAAAAAAGTCAGATTACCAGAGCCGCCACTAGAAAAAACTAAGACACTAATAAAGGAACTAGAAAAATTCACAGTCGTGATACCAAAAATACTAAGGGAAAAAATATAATTTTTTTTGGCTTTTTTTGATAGGCGGGTGGGAAAAAATGAGCGATATAGAGAATGAGAAAAAATCTGAGCGTATACTTAAGTTATCTTTTGAGTTTTCTGCAACTGTGAAATGCAAGGATCTTGAGATAAGTCTTTGGCAAAATCGGGATGGAACATTTATGCTTAGTATCGATACTTATGATGGAGGAGTATTTAATTTTGAGCCGCTAACCAAAGAAGACCTAAAAGAATTATATAGTGAAATAAAGAAGCAATTAGGTGATGAGTTGAAGGATGATTAATTTTCTATTTTTTTCGTTTTTGTTGGTGACTGCAGATGCGGTTTGACAGTCTCAAACCATATAAACAGCTTATTGAGCATGGTGTTGTTGCTACTATGAGGAACTACGATTATTATCCTGGCCAAAAAATTGTAATTAAGTCTCGTTATCATCGTTCTAATATTCATGCTGTTGTTCAGGAAGTAGTAAAAAACAATCAGGAAAACAGAGAAAAATATCTAAGTATTAGCGGTTTTGATTCTGTGGACGAATGGATCCAAGAAGCAAAAAAACTCCACAAAAAATGGCCACGCCTCATAGTCATAGTAAAACTAGTACGGACAGTCGAAAAAATAATACGAATAGACCTAGAAACAAAAGAAAGAACACCAGAAGAATTCATCAACGAAATAAAACAAACAGTCGCAGAAACAAACAACAAAGAAATCGATCACAAAGACAAAAAAATGATAATCACAAAAGCAACACTCTGGATAAAAATAGTCAGAGAACCAAACCACAACAAAAAATAGAAAATCATTCTTCTTTTTTCACCTAACATGAGGTGATAATGGTGAAAGAAAAAAATAAAAGCGATTGTATAAAAATCATAGTTAAATTAATGTTGCAGCAATACCAGCGAGGAAAAAGGGAGTTTATATTCAAGAAATTCTCTAGAGAGACGCTTCAAGCCATTGAAAGCGTACTATGGCACGACCATGGGATCGCCTTAAAGGCGGTCCCAACAAAGAAGGGAGGGTGGAGTGTGAAGCTCTACCCTCGCTGCTGAAAAAATAAAAATTTTCTATTTTTTTCGTTTTTTTTCGATGCGTATATGGCGTGATTTTTTTGCTTAATATTGGTGAAAAGTATGTTTGAAATAAATTTTAAGACCAAAAGAGAGAACATCCAGAAACCTTTTATGCCTTCATATTACACGCCCTATAATTTTTTTCACCAATGTATGGTGATGTAAATGAATATGCCAGGTTTGAGAAGGAATTTTATGTTGATTGTTATTGGTTTTCTTGTAGTGGATAAGGTCGCTAATCAGTATAATATTGATGTTTTGGCCGAGAATTTCGATTCAAAATGTGAGGAAGTATTAGACATATTTGTTGAGAATGGCCTTATTGAACCGAAAGAAAAAGAAATAATTATGAGAATAATCCAGAAAATAAAGGAACACATAATCCAGATGCGGGTCTTAGCAAAAATGCGTGAACAAGAACTGCTCCAATCTTTAGCATTATTCCAAAAAATACTGTTCTCTTGAATAATTCCAAAAAAATATTTTTGGGAATATTTCCAACTTTTTTCTTAACATTGGTGAAAAGAATGCCTAATTTTAGGCTAATGCATCTGCAAAAGGTTATATGGAGAATCGTGGATACACACAGGAGTGGTAAAAGTAGAGTATATATCCCCAACGAGTTATACCGAGAAGATATTCAAATGATTGAAAGTGCGTTGCGGTACGGTTATGGTCTAGCAATAAAAGTTATTCCTAAAAAACGAGGACAGATCTTTGTGGTTTATTGGCGTAAAAAATAATTTTTTTCACTGATTTTTTTGATAATATATGGTGAAAAACTATGAGGCCTGAAGAGGTTTTTCTCAATGGTGAAAATATTTCGGGATGGTATGATATTGGGTTTGGCTATGTTCTTCGTTATGCTGTTTTTAGATATGCGGGCAAGTACTTTGTTCTCAGTGATACGGGGTACGAAACATGGGAACTTGAGATCGTTGGAGAATATGACAGAGAGGATGAGGCTTTAGCAGCTCTTGAAGCTCTAATCGATCAAGCGAATCGGGGTCTTGGTATCGAGGCATAATTTTTTGGAATTATTCTATTTTTTTCGCTAAGTAGTGGTGAAGGAAAATGGATTTTGAGGAATATAATGCAAATCTATTGGGTGAGATCAATAAGGAAGTTGGTAGACTGAGACGTGAGATTCGGCAGTTTGTTGATGTTGTTAGGGATGCTATTGATTATGTGATGAATCCGCAAGAAAAGAATATTATTCTTGTTAGGCTGTATTCTTTTGTTAGATTTCCTTCGATTCCAAAAGTATATGACATTTTGCGTTTGCTTCATGCCGTAAATGTTCCTTCCGAAAAAATTCCCGATATTTCTCTTGTTTCGTCAGTAATAACGCTGCTGTTGTCGGGCAAACACTTAGCATAAATTTTCGATAATATATGGTGAAAAAAGATGGCAAAGAAAAAGCCAAAAGCAGTTGAGTTTATACGGGCGCTTGTGAGAGATAATGCGCTATTTGAAGCTTTGGCATTTATGAGTCAAAGATATGATGAAACCGCAATAGAGCTCTATAATTTTGAGGATATCAAAAAGATGCGGATTAGTGCTTTGAGTCCAAGTAGAACAAGAATATTTATTGTGGATCTCGATATGGACAATGTCTTCGATATTAAGGTTCTTGGATTTGGAAAAAGGGTGCACAAGGTATTCTGTGGAGTATCGTTGCATGATATGAGAGAATTACTGCGTGTGATAAAGCCACAAGATACAGTGATATTTGGGATAGGCGGTATACCGGAAAAAGGCAAAGATAAAACTGTGGGAATATCTGTGGGCTCGATTCTGCTTCAGGTCACAAAACCAAATCTTGGAACGAGACGATTTAAGTATAATCTAACTCTTGTTTCTGAAGCGTTCAATATGGATAAGTTTAAGAAATTCGTAGAAGCAACCGTAAAACTGGACAAAGGTATTCTTCAGAAACTTGTGAAGGAGATGGCAAAAATAGTAAAGCCGAAGGACAGAAACGCAACAGTAATCGAAATAGAGTTTCATCCAAAAGACGCCATACTGAGATTTAAAATTGAGCCGCCATTTCAAAAAGAAGGCGAAGAAATCATATATGAGCTCAATGACAAACACATAATTGAGTGTGGCGGAAAGGGAGACAAAATATCAACAAGAATAAATTTTGCGATGTTTATCGAGATGGTTTATGTCAAGAAGAATATAGATGTTGAAATACAGTTCGGGCAAGATGCACCGTTGATGATGATTCAGAATTTCAGCGATAATATTGAGGTTAGAGAGGTTGTTGCGCCGATGGTGAAATAGTTTCCTGTATTTTTTTTCCAAGGGTTTTTGCTTCTATTAGTGTTTTTTCGATGTTTGTTTCGATGAGGTCTGAGATGAATCGGGCTATTATCATTCGTATTCCTTCTGAGAATGACATGTCATAAGATTCAAAGAGATCTTCTAGTGCTTTAGCCATTTTTCTTGGTAGTGCTATTGTTTTTCGCACAATTTTTTTTCGAGACATTGTTATTTCCCATAAAAATAAAGCATAAAAATTCTTTTTAAGTTTTTTCTCATTTTTTCGCTAATCTATGGTGAAAGCAATGAAAACTCTATTTAGGTTTGATTTAGAGTATCGTCAGAGTCTGGACAAGATCGGGAGGTATGTTACGAATCTAGAGCCCGACGAAGTGTTAGATCTGCATTTTACGGAGCAAAAGATTATGCTGATCGGTACACATACGCCATCGATACTATTCGCAGTAGATCTATCGAACCTAAAGACAGATCAGAGAATAGCGAATAGACTTAAAGATGTAGAGTATTGGCATACATTTGTCCAGTGGCATGATGTTGTCAGATTTATGCGATTCTTCAAGAAAAACGAGCACATAGCACTGAAATTTGTCGGCGAACTTGTTGAAGATTCTGCCGATGGACGAGCAATTTATGGCAAAATAATAATATTTGGAGAAAAAGGAAAAATCAAGATAGACGCATTACCTGAGATTCCAGAGCTTAATATAATCAGTGCACTTAGCTATATTGATGAGATTGATTATTATACCTATGATGCCGAGGCACAATGCGTGATAATGTCTGATAAAAATATTCTCAAGAAGATTCTTGATAAGGCATTAGAAGACCTGATTCCTGATGAGGCGTATCAAACAGCACTTCTTGCTTTTAATCCTAGTGAGGAGAAGAAAAGAGTTTTTGTGGATCTATATATCAATAGCGATTCGGACTCAGACCTAAAATACCGAGCAATGTTCAGGCCAGATAATATATCTGTCGAGGATGAGAATAACTCGTTGCGGTACAATATGTTTCTCTTCGATGCTATATATAAAGTGTTTTGTCAGTCAAAGTATCTTCACATGAATTATCTTCGAGAAAATATGTTCGAATTTGACCACAACGCTGACGGAATAATATTATCGGCCTTTGTGTTTCCTTTGGAATAATTCTAAAAAATCTTTTTTTCAGTTAATTAGTGGTGAAATCAGATGCTGCATTCAGATCTTAATCAGCTATCTATAAAGTATCTCGTTCCTGTGGCGCATGCTATGTATTCATCGTCAGTTGCGCTAATTGAGTGTTTTGATCCTTTGCGATATCTACAAATACTCACAGTATTGCCAGAATTGCTTTCCAGCTCTAAAGAGATAGTATTTAAACAGGTTTTAGTTGTTTTTCTTGATACGCAGAAAATCTTTCGGCGAGATTCTACGGATGGTTCAATACGATTAGTTCCCTATACTGTCGATCTATACGAAGTTGCCGATCTTTTCGAGTGGCTTGAAAAGAACTTAACGGAGTCTATGAAAGAGACATTGTTTATTTGTGTTCTCCCAGCCGTAAAGGAAAGACCGTTAGTTAATCCGGAGAAAACAACAAATTTTCTTCTTTTCGTGCATAGATATTCTCACGTAATCAAAATGCAAAAGAATTTTCTTGTTATTGTTGCTCCCGACAGATATGCATATTTTGAACCGGAATTGCTAACTATGACGACAACAATAGAGGCACCAATGGCAATAGAACGAGAAAGAAAGAGCCTAATAATGAATTGGATAAAAACAATGAAAGAAGCAATGCAAAAAATAGGTGCCGAAGTAGAAGCATTGGAAAATATTGATATAGAATACCTAAAAGATATTACTTCAGGTCTTTGGCCTTATCAGCTTCGCAGAGTTTTTCTAAATGCTATAGCTTCTATGAAGACTCAGAAATCTCTATATGATGCGATTCTGAGAGAAAGAAAGAATATATTTGCTTCAGCGTATGGGCTGGAGCTGAAGATGCCAGAGTATGATTTTAGTCATGTTGGTGGATATGCTTATCTAAAAGAATATTTTAAGCGAAAAACTTTGAGGCTAAAATATAGGGATCTATTGAAGAAGTTTAATGTAGAATTGCCGAGAGGATTTGTGTTTATTGGTCCTCCGGGTACGGGTAAAACTCATTTTTGTAAAGCGATAGCGGGCGAATTAGGATATCCATATATATTCATTGATTTCTCGATGTTCGGAAGTAAATGGTTAGGCGAGACGGAGAGAAATCTACGCAGATTAATAAGAGCGATAGAAGCAATAGCACCAGTAGTCGTGGTATTCGATGAGTTGGAAGGTCTTGCTCCGCAAAGAACGAGAGCGTCAAGCCATATTGTCGATATAAGAGTTGTTAGTATGCTTAACACTTGGCTAGCGGACGAGAAGAGAAGAAGTCTTATCGTAGCTACATGCAACTATCCACAGCAAATTGAGCAAGCATTATTGAGACGAGGAAGGTTTGACGCCATTATTCCAGTACTATATCCCGACCAGGAAGCAAGAAAAGAAATATTTAGGGTACACACAATGGTAAAAAGAAAATTGCCGCTTGCTGATGATGTCGATTTTGAGGAATTGGCGAGAAGAACTGAGTATTATCATGGGGGAGATATAGCTGCTGTGGTCCAGATGGCTTTCGATTTGGCCCTAGAAGATATGGAAACAAGCGGAAATATTCAGATATGCATGAATCACTTTGAGGAATCAATACGGAGGGTCACTATAGATCGGGGTGAAAGACAGAAATTAACTAGTGAATATGTGTCTATTGCAAGAAAATATTCGGGTGATTCCGAGATCGTTGATTTAATAGCTAAGAAACTTGGGCTCGGAATCAAAATATAAATTTTTTTCAGCAATCTTGGTGATGCAGTATGATTGAGCTCATTTTTTGGGGTCTTGTTGGTGTTGGTTTTGCATTATGCGTATTCATTATTGCCCGTCTAGCCTGCAAAATGATGATAGGTAGTTATATCAAGGCATTGCTCGCATTATTTCAGGAAACAATGTTTCAAGTAATAAAGAACATCAACAAAGAGATAGACACCAAAATTTCAGACGCAAAGCAAGAAATAAAGCAAATAGTCACACAGAAAATAGAGGAAGCAATAGAATCTTTCAACAATCGGATCTGTGACTACATCTCGGAAAAAATAATGGAACACGAAATGAATATGCATCCAACGCATCAAGCCTAATTTTTCTTGTTTTTTCGTTAATATGTGGTGATAGAGATGTATTACGGTGTTCATCAAATAAAAAGTATGTATCTACATATTTTGTTAGATCGAGGTGATCGATGATGAGTCATATCTATAGAGCAAGAATAAGAGTTAAAAACGTTATCCCGCAACTAATGGCGAAAGCTGTTAGGATTGTTGCTGAAAGATTTGGTTTATCTAGAACTCAAGAACGAGTGATTCGTGACTACTATGGAAATAGAACTGAGGTTAGTGAGGATTGTGTGGTTTTTGAGTACGACCTTGTCGGAAAAGCGAAAAATATCGCCATAAATTTAAAGACTGGGGAGATTCTTGGCGATTTTTATTGTAATTATGATCTGCAAGAAAAACTTGTTAATGCTCTGGAGGGGGTTTATGTGGCTCTTTCTTTTGAGAGGGCAGCGGGTTCTCAGTATCCAGTTATGCAGCGTCGCATAGATATCGGAAAAAGCGGAAAAGTAGAATTAACTTTGGAGATGGAGGTGTAGACGATGAGAATAAAAGTAAAGGTTATAATAGAGAACGGCAAAATACAGGTGATTTTTCCCGAGGAAGAAGTTTTGGGTAGAAGATGTTATGATATCGGTAAAAATATTCGGAATGCTCTAAAGAAGTTTATCGATCTTGCTGGCGAGAAAACAGAGCCACATACCAGACATAAACGCCTGGTGGATCAAGGTGTAGATCTTTGCGGGTGAATAAAAATAGGAGCAAGGAAGAGGTATCGGGGCTTAAGTTTCTTATGGTGGATGTCAATTTTCCGAGTGTAGCTTTGCTGAAGAAGAGAATAACATGGTATCAGAAAATAGGTGGAGAACGGATCAGGATTGGTCTGAAAATATATGAGCTGTTGCCTCGTCCATTTATCAACAAGCTTCAAAATTTGTACAATGACTTTCTTGAGGAATATAATAAGCTTACTCTATCTCTATGGCTTACAAGCGAGATGAAGATCCGTGTTATACCTAAAGAGAACATTGTTGCTTTTCATAGCTTGATAGATGAGTACACCAAAAAGCTGCAGGAGCTATCCGACAACATAGTGATGTTTATCGTGAAGGGCGACATTGATCCTTTGTTTCTTAGGGCATATAAAGAGAAGGGAGAGGAGACTGTGGATTATCAAAAACTGAGGAGCGATATTAGGGATTTTAAACATAAAATAAACCTACTCGTGGACGACATAATAAAGAACATTCAGATAAAAGCAAAAGCAGAGGGACGTGAAGCAAAAATTAATCGCAAAGCAATAATCAGGGAAATCCTAGACAAAATCATCGAAAAAGCAAAAGAGATACCAAAGCGTTTTGAGTTTCTTCTTTTGCCTGTTTCTTTTGAGATGTCGGTTCTACTTGGTAGTTCTAAATATAAGACAGTATCCGAAGTCCGAAAACGAGCATCAAATAAGTTATTACGGATGTTTGAAGAGAGCAAGCAAAAAATTGTCCAAGCGTATCGTTCTCAATTAGTGGAAGTACTAGAAAAAGTTGTCTGGGCCATCCGAAATGGTTTGCCGACAGAGCTTCTTTTGTTTATAAAGCATCGTTTAGAAGATTTTAGAAATTTCCCGGTCATAAGCAAATATTATGATATCTTCTTGAGGATGAGTACTTCCAAGGATCAGCCGCCAAAAGTCGAGCAAATATTCAAAATACTCGATGAGATGTGGTTGGCGATAATAAAGAAGAAGGAAGATATCCTTCGAAGGGCCTCAAAGGAAGTTCTACAGGCTGAGCTAAAAAGACAGAGAACAGCAATAAAACAAGAAATAGAGACATTAAAGGACATGTTGGAGTATGCCGATCGGTATCTCAAAAATAGAATAAGGGATGCTTTATCCAGAATAAAGAACATAGCGAAAACCGTTGGAGATGTAGAGCTTCTCGATGCAATAAAGTCTCTTGAGAGCGAGGAACAGAAGATAGAGGCTGTTGCTATGGTTACGAAGGATATTGACCCAGAAATAGCCTCAGCAATAAGGTATATTGTTGCCAAAAAGAAGGTCTTTGAGCAACTTGAATAATTTTTTCGTTAAGTAGTGGTGAAAAGTGATGGATGTTAGACAAATAGTAAATGATTTTCATATCCTTTTGGCGAGATATGCGAGAAGTATTCCAGAGATAGATGCGGCATTTACTTATGTGGAATATAAAAATAAGTTTCTTGATGCGGCCGAGAGGTATGGCTTTCCGAGAGATGATGCTCTTTTTATGACATTTAGACAATTTGAAAATCTTTTTGTATCTGGAATAGGACCCGTAGTTGGAAGGATCTATAAAGAAGATAAGCTGATATATGTCATAATTGGGCTTCCTCCAAGCTGCGAAATTGAGTACTTGATGCATGAATTGTTTCATGTTGTTGTGGATAATATTGTGTTCAAAAATTTTGGAGATGTTAGAGTAGCAATCTGGCTAGAGGGAAAAATATTCGAGGAATTGAACAAAAGATTATTTGTTGAGAAAGTAATATTGCCCGTTGATCTGGTAACTGCGAATGGGATTATGGATGCATTATTGGGATATGTATCCTTCTTTGCGAGAAAAAAGGATCCTATCATAAGGAAATGGCATCCCCATCTTTTAGAAACCATTGGGCTACCAACAGATATTTCTGTGGATATGCTAACAGTTGCTTTACCATCTTTATGTCTACCGACGGTCGGTTTTCTTGAAAAAACGAGGATTATGCTATTGGCCATAACGACACTTTTTGTTGGGTATGCTGGTTGCCTGATCTTAACGGCACAGAAGGAAAAGTGTGCTAATAGAGAGGCATTAGATAGATTTAAATCTGTTTTTGCTGCTTATCCCGGTGGCACCAAAGTTGTGAAGAATATTTTCCTTGTGCATAAGAAAATAGCAAAAATAGCGGAGCAAGCTGTAAATGAAAACAAAAAGATATCGCTCGAGGATTTCGATGCTGAAGTAGTCGGGCCTATGCGAGACGAAATATTAAAGTTTTTCTGTTATCTGCTTTTTGCAAAGAAAATAAAAGTAGTTAGAGAACCGCCAGTTCCGATACATCCAGAGTTCAATATCTATGAAGAAAAAGTTATCTTAAAATCAGAATAGATTTTTTTTCATCAATAAATGGTGAGATATATGGGTTTAGATAACTATGTATCTCCTGTTCCGTGCATAGCGTGGAAAATAGCAAAAGTAAAAAACAACAAAATAATGTGTAGCGAGATTGATTGTCCATTCAAAAAGTTGAGGCATACCTGGGCGGTAGTGCCTCATAGACCGTGCTCCATTCGGGGAAAGAAGTACTATTGGATAGTGAAAGACGTATCTAGTTTATTTGGTTGTTATGTATCTCTTTATAGTAATCTTAGAAGAGTGGATTTAGAGGATCTGCTTATTTATATCGAAGGGGTCTTGCCGAAAAATATTTTTCCGCCAGAGGGGGAAAGACCGGCGACATTTATTTATGAGGAAGTCCAATACAGAATTCCTTATCCTGCAAATATTCGTGTTTTGGATGTTTTAGAAGATGTCTTTTTGGAACAACAAAAACCAAAAAAGTTTTCGTGGAAAACCTATGCCGAGATCTTAGGGAAGATGTTTAACGATGAATACTTCGATGAAGAAGATGCAAAAGCATTAATAGAGCTATATGCGTTTCTTAAGATTTTGCTTGAATGGCGTCAGGGATGGGATGGTGAGCTCATTGCTTTCTGGTAAGACTCAGCAGTCATGCAGAATGATACGACACTACACAAGAAAATTCAATAATATTTTTGTTTTGTTTAGTGGCGGCAAGGATTCTCTTGTTGTTCTTGACCTTGTTGCGAGGAGTATTCCTAAAGACAAATTTGTCGTTCTCTACACTCCCATAAAGGGAAACACAGCGCCCGAATGTACAGAATATGTCAAAGATATTTGTGAACAATATGACTTAAATCTTCTAATTGCGTGGCTAGATAAAAATTTATTCGTGAATTTCAGACAAAAGGGCTTTCCATATATCACAGGGATGAGATGGTGTGCTCAAAGACATAAATATGATGTCTGGCGGCAAGTAGCCAGAGAATATCCCAAATCTTTGATGATAACGGGTGTAAAAAGAAGCGATAGACAAAAACGATACGAATTAATAAAAGAATACCAATACGTTGATCTGTGGCGGTCTTGGGCCATAGCACCAATAGCAGAATGGTCCAAAAAAGAAATATGTACCTACATAGAAAAAAGAAGGCTCCCCCAAAATCCGCTATACAGCAAAATAAAACATAGCGGCAACTGTCTTTTCTGTCCGTTTCTGAATAAAGAAGCATTCTTTCGAACAATGTATAATTATTGGGAGATCTCTACACAGCTTTTTGAGTTACTGTATGAGCCTCCAATGTCCGAAAAAGTGGAAGGAAAAATAAAAGGATGCATAGTGGTGTATGAAAAATTGTTGCGGTGGATGAGTGAGCTTGATAGTCAAGCGCAAATAGAGCCACTAATCCCTTTTTCAGATGATAAATGTTTTGAGCCTAGAGCCTTTCTCCTATATGATGAGATAGATTCGAATAAAATAATTTTGGAATCTTTTTCTACACTTTTTTTGGGATAATATGGTAAGGGGATCCGCCCCGTAGCTTAGTTTGGTAGAGCGGCCGGCTGTAACCCGGTGTGCGAGGGTTCAAATCCCTCCGGGGCGACCATTTTTTTTCGGTTGGTGAATTTTTTTGAATCTGCACATTTTTTAAAAATTTTTTCAATAGAAAAAATGATATGATGTTAAGAAAATGTGGCGAATGCAGGTGAGTCTGATGGTTAATATTCCGATGAGTGAACAAGAGGTTCCGCCGAGGATTCGGGATATTATCTCTCGTATCGGTGTTTCTTATCCCGATATTGATTATGTGGAGAAGTATAAGTATGATGATAGGCTTCGTGGTGTGCTTTATTTTGAGCCTAAGTTTGATGGTTCTAATATTCGGCTTATTGCTCGTGAGGGATACTTAATAATTTCTTCTCGGAGAAAACTTGTAGCCACGCCACAGTTTATCAGAGGATTCATCGAAGCAATAAATAATTCCTATAATCCAGCGGTGGCCGACATAACAATAGACTCTCTTTATGAATGGATGGAAAAAAATGAGTTTATTGTTTTTGCAGAACTATTTGGATATAAAAATACTCCTATGAGGATCCACAAGGACTGGATGTACGAATGGGACCTAAGAATCTTTGATGTGTTTAGTGTTTCCGAAAAAAGATTTGTTGAGCCAGACAAATGGCGATCTGGACCGATCAGTAATATTTCGGTTGAGTTCGTTACTGGAGAACCACGCAGCTTTGATGAACTTGTCGCATTAGCAAAAAAATTTAGTAAACACGAGGGAGTAGTAATAAAGAATTATGAAGCACAATTCTTCGCAAAATGGAAACCCGAACTAGAAAAATATCCTCCAGACCAATTACCAAATAGCGAAATACTCGGAGCCATAAACAAAGCACACATAGAACTTGGCGAAAACTTTTTTAATCCAAAAAAAGCAATGCCGCTGATCGCAAAGCTGGTTCGAATAGAAGTAAAAAAACATGGCAAAAAGAAACCGCATCCAGATAGAGTATGGCGTCTATACCTTAGTTATCGCAATGATATATCGCAGAAACAATAATTCGAATGAAAATTTTTCCTAACATTGGTGAAAAATATGATAAAGTATTTTGAAAAAATAGAATATATAGTGCAAAGAATCAAGGGGCTAGAATTTAAAAAGATAATGTTCGAGCGAGGAGACATTTTCAAAGTCTGTATTGATGATAGAAAATTTTTATTCGATTTCTCAAAAGTACGCAACGAGCTTGAGAGCAAATATGGGTCTTTTATGGCCCAGATTGTACTGAGATCAATTTTTGATATTTTAGATGCCTTGGAAAATACAGTAATTGAAACATTTTTAAACAAAGCAAAAGAACAGTTTGTTATACCCGAGATGATACATAATTTAAGAGACCCCGAGGTTGCCATAGTTATCTCAAAGATTGGTAATAAATTTTACATGTACACTGAAATAGCTTATGACTGTGAATGGTGGGACGAAATATGGGGCTCTGTGTGTACGAAAGAGATCAGGGATATTGTCGAAATAGGCTACAAAATTGGCAATAGAACTACTTTATTTCCGCCAAGACCTCCAAAAGATGTGAAAAAGATAAGGAAGAAAATAGAGAATGAGGAAGAGGAAAGAATATTGCGTTTTCCTCTTTCCATATAATTTTTTTCGTTTTTAGTAATACGGCACGCATATTTATATAGATCTTTTCTTTTTTTTTCAGCAGGTGGTTCGCATGAATAAAAAATTTGTCGCAAAAATATTGGATCTGATTGTGGGGATAACTCTAGTATTGTCGGCTCTCGGTTTTTTTGCTGATGTTGGTGCGGTGGAGGATCCGTTCACAATGATGGCTGCGATTATAGCCTCGGTCGGAGTATTATGGGGCGTCCTGTTTTTTGTTGGTGTGCTCGTTTTAGTAAGGTCGATTCTCCTCTGGAAAGAAGAATAAAGTTCTTATGCGCAGCGTCATACATACTTGTTTTTAAATATTTTTTTTATCGTTTTTGTATTGGTGATATCGTTGTCTTTTGTTTCGAAGAGGAAGGATATAAAAAGAAAAAGAGGAGAAGTAGTCATAGGATCCTCTTCGTTTGGTAATCTGATCGCCGAAATAATACAAGAAAACGGCAAGTACTTTTTTGTTGTTAGAGATGCAACGGGTTTTATTTATGATAAAAAACCATGTAAGAACTTGAAGGAAGCAAGGTCAGAGTTAGCTGAGTTCAACCGTATGAGGATGGCTCTTGCGAGGCGGAGAGGGATATTATTTATGTGGTGAAGTTGGATGTCTTTGGACCAAAAAATAAAAAAATATTGTAGCAAGAGCAAATAAAAAAAGCCAGTTTCATCTTTTTTTGTGGTGGTGGTATGGATCTTTTGGTGGCTGCGGTTTTGACTTCTGTTGCTGGTTTTTTTGAGGCGGTGTGTTATCTTCTAATGGTTTATATTATATGCCGAACAGTTCGGGATATATTGTATGAGTATATCCATACGAAATATGATCATAAAGAAAGCCGCTAACAGTAGATATGCTTTTTTTGGGCTATATATGGTGCAAAAAAATGCAGGTTGTTTCGATTCGTCTTCCTAGGGAAGTTATTTATATTATCGATCGTCTATGCGAACGAGGCATCTTTGCGAACAGAACGGAATTATCATTTCTCGGGGATAAAGGCGAAAAATGGCATACATATTTTTTTATATTTTTTATCGTTTTTTGTATTGGTGATATCATTGTCTTTTGTGTCTAGAAAAAAGGGCGTCAAAAAAAGGAAGGATGAAACAGTAATAGGATCGTCCTCTTGGGGCGGCTTGATCGCTGAGATTATACAGAAAAATGGTAAATACTTTTTTGTGATCCAGAACGCATCTGGCCACATTTTTTTCCAAAAACCATGTAAAGATATAAAAGAGGCGAGAGCAGAGCTAACGGAATTTAACCGTATGAAGATGATGCAAGCATTTAGGAGAAGTCTATTATCTATCTGGTGAGGAGGTTATGTCTTTTGTGTCCAAAAAGAAAAATATAAAAAAAGAAAATGGTGTTACTTTAGAAAAAGAGCCATTTCCTAATTATTTGATATATCACACTTCCATTGGTCCGATAGATCCTGACGACGAAGCAGCATATAATTTTTTTATAAAGAACGAAGACACTATTCTTCGTCAGATGGCGATTCAGCTTGTTAAAAACAGGCACGATATAAACAAACTAAAACAAATAGTGGATTGGTGTTTTAGTCATGGTATGTGGCCTACCTTGCCGGGTATGCCCGGACAGTATTTTCCAAAAGAAATTTTTGTTTATATACGAAAAAAATGGAATGAATATTGGGATAAAATAGAGAAACAAAAAAATAAGTCCTAATAGTGGTGAGATATATGTCTTTTGCGTCAAAAAAGAAGTCTTTATCGCCTCAAGAGCAAATCAAACGAGCCAGAGAATTTACCAGTTTTCTTTTCCATAATATTAGTATTCTGCCGATAGAACCGCTGAATGAAGAACAAATCGAATTTAACGAAAAAAATCAAGACCGTATCAATAATTGGAAGCTGCAACTGGTTCTACATCGCCATAATCTAAGAATGTTAAAGAAAATTGTAGACCAAGCAATAAGCAATGGACAAACAATATCTTTGCCCGGAGTTCCTGGTCAATATTTTCCGAAAGAAATCTTTGAATACATCAAACAAAAAACTGCGGCAGCTTGGAGATGATAACATTTCTTTCTTTTTTTTGGGTAATACATGGTGCTAAAAATGAGAGTTGTTTCAATCCGTATTCCTGAAAATATTATTCATTTGATTGACTTGCTATGCGAGAAAGGCTATTTTGTCAGTAGAACAGAATTTATTCGCTACGCTATCCGAATTGCACTAGAAAAATTCAGAAAAGAAATCCGCCAAGACGCACAGAAAATCCTATCCTCGGTTCCGATATCTTGGAACCAGCCGAAAGAAAAAGAAACATACATATAAAATATATATCTCCAACAATATAAAGTAAAATTATTATTTTTTCAATGAAGGGAAGTCCGAAGGGAAAATCTTCGCTTCCCTTTTTCTTTCTTATGTTGAAGGATATTCCAACATATTTCTCTATTCTCTTTTTTTCGTTAATGTATGGTGAAAACTATGAGAAATAAAAAGTATTTTTCTCCTGAGAAAACGGCTATTGTTTGCCATTTTGATGGTCATGGTGTTGCGGCAGGCGTTCTTCTTTCCGAATTATTTGATGTTCCTAGGACCAATATTATTTCGAAGTTTCCTGAGACTGGGCCTAATGGTTTTGCTGGTATCCCAGAAATATTTTCGTTCTATCAGTATAATCATATCTATATTGTTGATATTGCGGTAGATGTTAAGAATCCGTACAAATGGATGTCCACATTGCATACAATCTTTCATCAAGCAAGAACAATGAGTAGAGTATATATGTTCTATATCGATCATCATGAAACAAGCATACCGTTCCTCAAGAATTTTCCCGCATTTATGAATATATACTTTATGCCGTCATCCTATCATCTAGATCTTCTCGTATCGAAAGAACCAAACAAAGACCTAGTCTTCATTGGGGCAATTTGTGATAGAGACCCAACCGTATTGAAGTATATCCCCCAAGAAAAATACAAAGAACTTTATGAAGCAGCACTAGGCCTAGATGTCCTCGTCAGAAAAAATATTGAGGACGCAATAAGATATGCCGATAATACCGACAAACTGCGGATATATGCGGATGAGATCCCATCAGTAAATGATTTTGGATTGTTTGATAATGTGGTGCTTGTAAACGAACAATTACCATCAGCATGGGCGTTCAAGGTTCTAGAAAAAGTAGCAACAGAGAACGATGTTCCCTACGCCGTCGGCTATGCATTATCAAATCAAACAAATCAATTTGTAGCTATAGCAATAAGAAGATGGGACATAGAACTGAGAACAATCCAAGAACTAATCGGAAACAATCCGTTCGGCAGACAATCCTACGGACATCCAAACGCACGAACAATAGCAGCAACATCAGAAAACGACGCCAAAAACATAGCACAACAAATAGCACAACAAATAGAAAACAAAACCAAAACACTAAACAAAATAAAACAAATAATCGAGGACCCAGAACTAAACGCAGCACTACAAGCATTCCTAAACAAAACATAATTTTTTTCGCATAATATTGGTGAAAAATATGAACGAGGTTATCAAAATTAAAAATTTATTTAAGCAATTTGCTAATCTCGATGTTGATGTTCTTGAGACTGATTCAGCATACTTAATAAACACATCACCTCATGAATTGAAATTTGACGACGGCTCCATTTTACTTGGAAACGTAGAACTAGCAAAGATTCTCAAAGCTGCACCAAAAGAAAAAGTAATAAAAACTGTAAATACGGTCACGATCGTAAAGACAGAATTTGTGCCTGAGGAGCAGGGGATTGAATTGGTACAAAAAATAAGAGAATTAAACAAAGAACTTTCTAAACCAGTACTGCTGATAAGCAGTATAATAAGCGTCCAGGCGTACGGTTATCCTGTTGTTAGTCCAATAACGACTCCTGAGACGAGCCGGTTGCCGCCGGCTCAAAGGGTAGTGTTTAAAAATAAGTTTAACTCAGTATTGTAAATTTCTCTTTTTTTCACTCATGTATGGTGATATTGATGGGTGAGGATCTGAAGGAAAAACTTATCGATATGTTGAGTTCTTGGTTTTGGATAGATATTGGTCTTTGCTTTGGTTTGGAAATGGATGATGCAATGTTAGTCTGCGAGTTTAGGAGGATTCCCAAAAAGTGGAAAGCAGAATTTATTGTGTGGAGTGGTGATGATGATCTATATGAATTTGTGAAGGACTATACCTATAAAGAATACACCAGAGAAGAGCTGATAGAACTTGTTAATATCTTCACAGAGATGGGATTCAAAATATGCGACCCAGAAAAAAAAACGAAGTGAAAAAAAAAAAATCTGATAATATGTGGTGATTGATATGTCAGGCAATCTTTATAGGTATGGTTTTGCGTTAGGTTCTGAGCAGGGCAGGGAGTATATAATTAAACAAGTGAATAGAAGTATGCAGAAATATAATTTTGTTAATATGGTGGTTGAAAATGGCGTGGCAAGATAAGATAATTCAAGAATTAGGAAAATATGGCATTGAAGCTCATCGTTCTGGTTTTCGTAACGAAAATGTGACGATTCCACCGCAGGGAATGATAATAGCATATATCGTAATTATGAAAAAGAAAAACAAATACGAAATTTATTCTTGTAGCATCTTAGAACAATATCCCAAACATAGGCTTATACATGAAGCCTCAAGCATAAAATCAGTTATGTCCTTTCTCCGTCTTCATCTTGATCTATGTCCTAATCACTAATTTTTTCGTCAATATGTGGTGAACCCAAATGAATAAGAAAGAGCTATTGGAAAAGATTAAGAAGATTGTTGATTCTAATCCGTGGCTTAGCGGTATGGTTGATTTTGCTGATGGCGATATTTTTGCTATTGTGAATATGCCAGAAAGATTTGTTGGTGAGCCGACTGAAGCAAAAACTATAAAAGAACTACTGGAGCTATTACTAAACTATGAGGGAACATTCAGATATAAGAACTTACTTTTCTTCAATAGTTATCATTATGGAACATTTGTTTATGACCTAACCACAGACTGCGAAGATTATGTAGAGCATCTGAGCATATTTTCCGAAACAACACCACAGCAACTCTGGCAGATGATAAAAGACCTCATAAAAGAGAGATAGCATTTCTCGGGGATAAAGGCGAAAAATGGCATACATATTTTTTTATATTTTTTTATCGTTTTTATGTATTGGTGATATCATTGTCTTTTGTTTCGAAGAAGCAAAACATAAAAGCGAGAGAAGCAGTTTATGCGAGAACACGCAAGAGATGGGAAGAATGTGTTATGACAAAATTCCGACATTTGCTAGACCAAGGCATAATTCCATCGGCTGAGGATATATTACGGGAATGTGTACCAGAAAAATACAAAGAATACAGCAAACTGAAACAAAGTTACCTTAGACTGAAGGAGGAGATCGGCAAAATAGAAAAAATAATTCTTGACAGGATCGGGGAGCGTTCAATGAATCATGTACTGATAGACCTAGAAGAAAGAAAAATAATTATAAATGTGGCGGCTTTCGGCTATCAAAACGAACTTAATGTTGTTACACGAACAGTAAAGATGGATGATGAATTATACGAGTTATGTAGGAGATACAAAGGATTGTTGAAGCAATTGTTTAGGATTCAAGACAAACTATGGGAGATTAGTAATGAGTATACTTTATAAAACACAAAATATCATTAGATCATCCTCGTTTTCATAATATCTATTCTTTTTTCGTTAATATATGGTGAAGAAAAATGGCGGAAGAAGGAATGAAAATTATTATCGATGAAGTTGAGTCGCTCCCCCCATTTCGGTATGAGATTTTTGTGTTTAGGTATGAAGATTTTGAGCTTATCGCAAAGAAAGCTAAGATTTTTCATCTACCGACACGAATAAATCTGCTTAGGACGTTGATATATGCTGTTGATTACATAAAAATACCCGCCAGCGATGTAGAAAAGATACGCAACATAGCAATATTAATCCCGACCAATATGAGATATGTATGTTATTATGCCATAGCTACATATATATCTGCAAAAAGACCAAAGATATTTCGCATAATACTGTCTATACTATAATTTTTTCGTTAAATATTGGTGGTGGTATGTCGGAAAAAGAAGCAGATATATCCGAGTTTTTTGCAGCATTAGGAGAATTTTTGGACATGAAACGGTTTCGGGATTTTGTTATTCGTGTCCAGAAATTTATATCTGGGCTAGCAAAACTAATAAAAGAAACAAACATATCACTAGAAGCAGTCTTTGATTCTTATGATAATACTGCAGATATATGCCTTAGGGAAGTTGGCAAATATGAAATTGAGTTAAAAAAATTAAAACGGATAGCTGCGGAAGCAATAAAAAATTTCTTGCAAAACAATTTAGACGGGTGATTCCGATGGATGTATCAAAAACAACAAGCCTTTTATATAGGGTGCATAAGTTCATTCATGATGCCGCAAATAATCTGGTGAAGATGTGTAACAAACAATGTGAGAAAGGAAAAGACTGTCCGTTTTGGTTCAAAGACGAGTGTATCCTGCTGCTCTTAGACATAGCACTGCAAAACATTGAGAATGCGATATACATTCTTGAAGGCAAAAAGAAAAAGATAGATTAATCATCAATCATTTTTTTCGCCTATAATTGGTGATCATGATGAGTGAGATTATCTATGAGGAACATGGGGAAATAAAGCGGTGGTATATTAGTTTTAGTTCGGCAGTCGATTTTTATGAAAAGTACTTAAAGCAGCGAGGAGGTCTAAAAATTCCCATAGAAAAATTGATGAAGCTCAAATCTTTTGTTGAGAATCTAGGCTACGATGTATCGATAATCGGTGAGAAATATAAGGATAGAGCGAAAATAGAGATAATCGGGCATCCAAAAAATATTCTGAATTTCCCAGAATTGATGTCAATGAAGATAGAGATTCTGAAAGATAAAATATACTTTAATGGGTTTATATCAATGACTTTAGAAGAACTTCAAACATTGATTCAGATAGTTCGAGAGCTCCAAGAAGAGATCCAATAGGCTTTATGATTTTTTTCTTAATATTGGTGAAAAATATGTCGGAAAATAATGAAAATCTGAAGGGTCCGTTCTATCTTTTTATTCATGAGCACATTTACCCAACTGTATATGAGGGCTCATCGTTTAAGATAAATGCGTTTGTTCTTGGAGAAAAAGGAAGAGGAAGAAAAAGAGTAATAATACCTTGCTACAAAGACCCAAAGAACTATGATATTGTCTTTGTAAAACCGACGATTTCAGGAAAATCATACAGAATAATAAAAGCAAACCAGCCACACCAACAACCAATAGGCTTCTGTGCACTACTTTCAGGAGCGGGCACATATACTCGTGGAACTGTTGGCGATGTTTTTCCTCTTTCAAGATTTGAAAAACAGACAGAAAAACTTTTGACAGCGTACGGTGCATGGGGGATTGCTGGGAGAATCGGAACATACTATGAGCATCTTTATCTAATCTATAAACCATATCCTGTAGTTTTTAGAGTAAAACCTGCGGGCGGCGCACATAAAATTCCGAGATACTACCTTGTGTTCCAGGAGAAAAGGGTAGATAAAGTCTATGACGAGGAGACGGATATTTATGTCGAGGAACAAGGGTTCCAGGAAAATATTTTTGAATAGATCTAAATTATTTTTGTTTGCTGTTTGGTTATGATTCTGAATTTTTTTTGTAGTTCTTTTTTTGGGACATAGTCGGCGTATTCATAGAGTTTTAGTAGTATTTTTTCGTCTGAGTGATATTTGCTGACTATCTTTTCGGCGAGGATCATGGCCTTATGGGTGATCGGTGTTTGTCTGATCCAAACAATAATCTCCTTGTTGTTATTTGTTATTTTTATCATAACGAATCCATCTCTTTTCGAGATCCATTCTCCAGCATATTTTTCGATAAGTCTCTTCGCTGTGTCTATTGCGGACATTGTTTTTTCTCCTCCAAGAGTTTTTCTATCTTTCTGAGGTATGCCAAGAGGATCATTATTATTGCTAAGATACAATATGCCAGTATTATGAGGACTAATGTTGCGGGGGATAGAACAATAAGATTCCACATTGTCCAATGGATGTATATTATGCATAGTAGGAGAATTATCGAGATGGCGCCACAAGCGATATAGGAAAATTTTTTTCTAGTATTCATCCTCCACCTCGCCCTTGATGTTGTTTATTATTTCTAGAATTGTAGAATACATTTGATCCAGTATGTCCGAGATGGATACGAGGGCCATTGTGATTTTTCTTTTGTGTGGTTCGATTCCTATTATGAGCCATGGCCTGTTTTTTATGGTTTTTTCTATGATTTTTTCGACTTGGCGGTTTATGAGCTCCAGCCATTCCTTTATGATATAGACTTTTTCTTTCAGTTCTTTTTTAGCAAAGTCCAAGCTTTTTTCCAGCACATCTTTTTTGCAAAACATCTTCTTGCACCAACAAAAAATACTCAAATTTAGATATTAAAAGTAACCTTTATCAAGTTTGGTATATATTGGTTAGCCGTAGATGACCTCATATCTCTGAGATAATATATAAATTCTTAAATATCTTTATTTTTCATACATTAATGTGCATAAGTTTTTGTCCGGTGCCTATGTATGGAGAGAGCAGTTGCGTATATAAGGGTCTCGACAAAAGAGCAAGATGAGAATGTCCAGAAGCTCGCAATCGAAAAATTTGCTAAGGAGAAGGGCATAGAAGTCATAAAATATTTTGTTGATAAGGGCGTGCGGCGTGTTGTTTCTTGGATGAAAAGAGATGGGGCTGCGGAGATGATTAATTTTCTGAGCTCGGGTGGAAAAGATATAGTCAGATATGTTATTGTTTTTGATTTCACTAGGCTCGGCTATAACCTCCGAGATATCTTTAGTTTGTTTGATAAACTAGAAAAAGAGCTTGGTGTTAAAATAATGTCTGTTAAGGATACATGGCTACAAATACAAGATGAGAACATAAGAGACTTGCTGATACGAATTTTTTCGTGGCTTGCAGAGATGGAACTGCGGCTTAGACGAGAAAGACAACTAGCTGCGTGGGAAGCAGGAAAACAAAAGGGAAGACCGCCAAAAGTGAGCAATAACACCATAATCAAATATCTTAAGCGATATGATGGGCTAAGTATCAGAGCTATCTGGAAAATTATGCGTAGTGATGGAATAGACATTAGCTATGATCAGCTAAGACGGAGAATAAAAAAACTAGGCTATACAATAGGACTGAGACAAAAAGAAAGCGAACAAGGAGGGGGTGTGAAGAAATGAGAAAGAAAAAATGGGAAGATCTGGGCGGTTGCGCTGCTTGGTGGGGCAGTATCAATGTGATGGGCAGAGATTCTTTAATAAGTGGGAAGTGGCTTTTCAAGAAATTTAAAATCGTGATCCGTATCGATGATACGAGTGTTGATGTGGATGAGATCATCGAAGAAATAGACAAATTTCTTCGACATGCATTCGTAGAGAAAAAGAAAAACAAATAATTCACTTCTTGCGGTGTGAAAAGTATGAAAAAATTTTTTCGCACGGCGACTTTTATTTCTTTTTTCTTTCTTCGAGGCTGTATTTGTTGCCACTACATCTACATTACATTGATCAAGGGTGATATCCTTGGGTGATTCGGATTATTCTACTTCGCCATTAAAAATAATTTTTGAAGCTTTTTTTGATTCTTTGTATTTGCTAGGTATTGTTTTGGCCTGTATTATGAGTGAATGGAAAAAGGATGTATTATCTTTATTGAGGAGTATAGATTTCCTTATGTTTTTTTCGTTGTGGGTGGAGATTGTAGCGTTTCTAGTGGTTGTTGTAGCCAGGTTTTTTGCTCCTGAGGAAGAACATATGGATCTCATTTTGTGTGGTATCTTTATTGCTTTTATATATGTGATGCTCGATTCTTTTTATTTTTTTGTGGCAAAGAAAAGCGTAGCGGGGCTATTGATTCTTATTTATGAGTGGTGTATTTTTTTCTGTTGCATTTTTTTGTTAATATATGGTGAAATCCGATGGAAGAAAAAATAGGAAAAGTAGATGAAGTTCCGAAGGGAATGCGAAGAGAAAAAGTGCCTATATACATTCTTGAGATGCCTGGCTATGTAATGGAAATATCACCTAAAGAGTACGAAGATATCAAGAGATTTCTTGAGGAAGGCAGAAGAGTCTTTCATCTTGTTTGCCATGATCTGAGTTGTTGTTTTAGTTGGTGGTTTTCTCCTGAGAACAAGAAACGAGAAAAACTGTTTGTGAAGGAGGAAAACGGAAAGACAATAGTGCATTGCGGATGTCCGAGACATCCATATTCTACAGCACATACAGCACATGAACTAGATGGCATATATGAGTTCGAACTAACAAAAGAACTTTTCGCCAAGATCAAGAAAAGTGAAAAGGAGATCCTTGTGATAGAAGACCCCGTTGTTAGGTCTCTCGTTGAGGAAGATGGTTTTTCTGCTGAGTTTGACGAAGAAGAAAATGCATGGTATTGTCACAAAAGGCATTATTATGATGATGGGTACGGGCATCAAATAACTTTATCTATAGACATCAAGGTTAAGGACGGTGAGATTGTGGAAATATGGGTTGATAATTTTACGCTTGAACAAGTAGAAAACGAACTAGACAAAGTTATTGAGAAGTGTAAATTGATGCAAGAAAAAGGTTTTTGTATCGAAGAAGTAGTAGAGATAGATGATGAGATCGAAAAACTCGCCGAGGAGAGTCCATGTAATGATTGTTGGTACCTAAATGTAGTCAAGCAGATCCTAGAATATTATTGGGGATGAGGTGTCGGAGATGGCCAGAAGATCCAGAAAGATTGTTCGTGCGGAACGGCTTTCTTGGAACGATCTTTCTCCTTTTGCTCAGAGAGCAATAATGGATATTGTTGAGTTTCGAGAAATAGATTCTATCTGGCGGGGTGCTGGTCCAAGGGCCAGAGCCCCGATAATTATTGATCTCAAGAATGGAAAAGTTCTAAAGATGAACAAAAAGGGAATCTTCATTTTTTTGGTGGACGGGTGGAAAAAAATTAAGTCTATTTCTGGGTGAGAATTTTGGAGGATGAAGAAACAGAAATTGATGATAAGTTTGATACTGCGCTCCGGGTAATCACTTTTCGTCTACCCGAAATACTTATCGAGAGAATCCATATACTAATAGAGAAAGGCATATTTTCCGATTTCTCGGAATTTGTTCGTTTCTCTATAAAAAAAGCACTAAAAAAATTCCAGGATCTTGGGTTCATATCCGGTAATATTGATCAGCTGTTTGAGCAAAGAAGAATAATAAAGCGGGCACCACGCCATAGAAAAGGGACAAGCGGAAATATAACACATCCAGGAGTGTCTTTCGAGCTCAATAGAATACGAAAAACAGGAGCAGAAGTCGAAATAAAGCACAATAACAAAACCGTTACAGATGTGATCGCAATAACACAAAAAGGCCGGTTCCGAGTAAAGAGAGTCGAAAAGAACGAATTTCTCATATTCAAAGACGGAGAGTGGCTAGGCTCAAAACCAACATTACCAAAAGCTCTAAGATATGTGGCCGATATTTTATACGGAATAAAAAGAAAAAAGTCCCGGCGCAGCCGAAGGCGTATCGCCGAGGAGTATATGCAAGAGATAGCGAAGACGGTAATACACGAATCATAATCTTTTTTAGGTTTTTTTCTTTTTTTCGTAGTCCTTTCAGTACAAATAAAAACAAACTATGTAGATACATATCTTTTAAAAAAGAAATAACATATTAGTATATATGCAAAAAGCAAAATTTGTTTGGTGTCAATATGAATAAGCAAACCCGCATGTTCATATATGGAATGACCGTCATGCTCGTTATTTTTGTTGGCTATCTGGTATATACAGGTCAGCTATCTTTCGACCTTAGAAAACCCGAAAGTCCCTCAGCGCCACCCGCAGGATCTGGACGTGCATTCTATCTAAAATTCTATGTACAAGATGCCCTTAATTCTTCAAAAACAATATCCAACGCCGAAATTCGGATATACAAAACGCCCGACGCATCCGACGACCCCGAAATAATAACAACGAACTCAGACGGCTACGCTACCACACAGGACTACTATATGTCTGGCTCCGTAGTTTATGTCCAGGCCTTTGCATCAGGATACTACACGACACCACTAACAGCAATGACCGTATCGACCCTAAACTTCACGATAGGTGCAACAGTAAAAATGCCGACAATAAAAATGTATAAGATATCATCCACCGTTACGATCTCAGCAACAAACGGCACATATTCTCTGTCCGACAATATGAACGAATCAGCACAAGAATGGGTAGTAGCTCAGAACTCTTTGTCGCTAACAATAACGATATCAGGGATAGAAACAAATACTCGGTTCGGAAGCGGCACATACACTGATTATCGCTGGGGGCGAACATATAAAGGACCCATCGTCGTGATATACATCAACGATACTAGCACTCTAAGCCCCCTAGCGGGTTGGGATGCCGCTAAGTCTGCCGGCACTTATGCTGGATATTACGCATACATAATAGATCCTATAGACAATAGCTATTGGGACTCTACTGATGGGACATACTCGTTCACGATAAATTTCGATGTTCTAAAATCAGCGGGAGTAAAAATGTCATTATATGTTTATGATACTGCTCAGGATGTGCAAATAGACCAAGTAACCCTAGGAACAGCTGATGATTCTATCGTCAATGCAGTAATCAAATGTGTATTAGTGTCCTAGCCGCAGCCTGGGCGGGATACCCATATTTTTCTTTCTGTTTTTTTTATCATTTTTTGTTCAGAAAAAGTTTTGGTGAGACAATATGGCGTATGCAAGCAGTAAAAATCCGAACAAGCAACAAACACAGATGCAGCCGCAGCAGACAATGATGCAGATACCGATGATGGATATTATTGCTCCGCCTTCTAAGCTTCAAGAAGCACTAGCGAAAAAAATTAGGGAACTTGAGACACAGTTCTTGAAAGAAAAGGAGAAACAAGAAAGAAAAAGAATGCTGGCGGAGACAGCTCTAGAAGTTCAAACAAAGATCGCTCAGCAAGCAGAAGCTTTCGCAAAAGAACTATTATTGCGGTCAGCCAAAGACATAGACAAAGAAGCATTAGTCGAGAGGGTCTTTGCACTTGTCGATAACATACGTGATTGGTATGAACAAGCAATAAACGCAGTACTTAGACAAACAGATCTCGACCCAAAAAAGAAAGAAAAAATCAGAGATGCACTCATGCGGGCCGTCGATAAAAAAAGTGTCGCTGTTAGTATTTCCAATGTTCTCCAAAAACTAGCCGAACAATACCCATGGAAAAAAGAACTAAACGAAGCAGCCAAAAGAATAGGCGAATACTACGTTTTGGGCAGAGAAAAAACAGGCTGGTGGATATTTAAAAAAATTATAAAACCACGACAAGAAGAGGCAATACAAGACGAGATCAGGGTAATTCTTGCGAAGGGAGTCCCAGTAACCACAGGAGACCTTCCAATAACGCCTCCGAGCTCGCAAAGCAAAAGAGGAGGAATATTAGACAGAGCATTAGCGGGACTTAAAAAGGTGATAAAGGGGGACAAAAATAAGGCAGAAGTAACATTCAGAATAAACCAAATCAGAACAGCTATCGAAAATCTAGATAATATCGGCGTCAGGGGAGCTGACCGGATATATCTGCTTTTACCAAAAATAGCTTTTTCGAAAAAAAATGAACGTAAGAGCTGGAATATGAACTATTGGTTGCAAAGAGATCCAGATATACAAAGAATATATCAAGAAGTAAGAAAGCTCAGAGATCCTACAAGCAGAGATATTGGTGAAAATGCAATACTTCAGATGGCGTCAGCCTTAGCATGGCTCAGCCAGAGCGACATCAGCGACAAAGACTTCAAAAAAGTCCTTCAAGAGGCCGGTATTTTGTCTAAGAGAAAGAGGCGGTGAGGTCTATGAGATGTGTTTCGATTCGGTTGCTGAATATGGCTGCCCGTAGAAGGGGTTTTGTATCTATTTTTGATGCCCCATGGATAGATACGCAAGACATAATTGATACTTTTGTTTGTTTGGGCCGATTAGACCCCAAAAAAATTTTTGATGATTTTTCTGTTTTTTTGTCTATGTTGCCTAGAGGGTCTTATCTGTACAGGCGTGCAGATAAGATCCGTAAGTATGTAGCTACATATCTTGCCGAGGGGGTGAAAAGAAATGAGTCTTAAGCCTATAAAAACAAATAAGACTGTTGTTCAGATCCCCATTCAAAGGGGAGCAATGACTAGGGTTATGAAGGAGTTGGGTTGGAAATATGAAAAAGTATCAGATATTCCTGATAAGCGACTAAGCAAGTTTGCGGATGCGCTCATCGATAAATACGGGATTAGGCGTGCTCTTGCCCAGGTACGCTTGCTTCTTATTTGGCGAAAGAATGCTCCGAACAGAAAAGACACAAAGAAGTTTAAGAAACTATATCAGATTCTGGAAGAAAAATATAAAAATTGGGGCGAGGTGAAGAAGGTGGCGAAAAAAAGAAAATCTAAGAGAAAGTCGAGGAGAAAGAAAAAGAGAAAATAGGTGAATAAACTAATGTTTGCAGCACCCATACAGCACACTAGCACAACCAAGAAAAAGGAAAAAGAAACAAGGATTGGCAGTATACTCCGAGAGTTCTGCAGAAAATTCAACTATGCTATCAATATGAGGCGCCCTCAGCGTAGAATAGCTCTGTTGCGAGCTCTTCGCTCTATTGGTTTTGATAATACAGTGTATATTCTTAGAATGTTGTATGGTGTTGTGTCCTCGGAATCTGGCCGAGCGATAATAGAAGAAGACATACAGTTCATCACGAGGATTAATGAGGTGAACAAATAGTGACGAAAAATATGCCGCAAGCTCCGACATTGGGGGCGCCTCAGCGGGAGAAAGGATTTTCGAGATACGAGATGGATCTTTTTGGTTTAACGTTGTATATTATGACGATAATATGGCTGGGATTTGCAGTTACTTTCTTTCAGGCAAATCCAGAAACGCAGCGTCATTTTTATTTTCTTCTTATTTTTTGTTTTCTTGGTGCCGGAGCGTTTATGTTTGGGATGTCGATAGTTTATCGTTTTTCTGTTCTGGATATTATATTTATTGTGCTTCTCGGTCTGCCATTATTAGCGATGGGCATAAGGTCCGTAATGGCGGCGGGCTCCCTGAATGTGTCTGCACTTACAGTTGCGTATAATCTATCTATAGGCGTCGCCGAAGAGATGTTTTTCCGGGGGTTTATATTACTTATGATCCTCCGTGTGCTTAGTCCGTATGGTGGTTTCGGAAAAATAATAGCCTACATTTTAGATGCATTTGCTTTTTCATTGTATCATGCCTATGCGTATGGTGGGAATGCTACGATTATGATTTGGCCATTCATAGCTGCACTATACTTTTGTTTTGTTATGGACATAACGGGAAAAATATCATACGTGATGATTATTCATGGAATATATGACTTGTTGTTAGCAATAGCTGCGGGAGGTGGTGTACCATTCTGAAACAAAAGATAGGCGCAATACTACTAAAGGGATTGTTGATGGTGTATGTTATGGCTATCCTAGAGAAACTAAGCCCGCCGCAGTCTTCGTTTTATTATTTTGTTTATATTTTTTTGGCTTATATCCTAGTTGAGATAGGTGTATTTATTTTGAAGAGGGGAGCAAAATGAAGAAAGCCATATTATTTATAATCCTGATCATCTGCTCGGCTTATTTGGTATATGCCGCACCGGTCCTAAAATTTGCGTTATCATCAGCAGGACAGCCTGGCGACATATCGCTGACAGGTACAGTCACAGTAAAATATCACAAGATCAGACAGAAAGAAGTTGATAATGGATTATATACTACCAAGCTCTGGCATGATTTTGGTACAATAACATTAGAATCATCATCTTTTAAGGAAAAACCGCAATCAGATGAATGGAGTTTTCAGTCAGACCTAGTAATCTATAGTCACCAGCTTGATAGCTCAGAGTATTTTATGCCAGCTCAGATAGAAATAGCGATAGCATCTGGACCAGCACACTATGTTGAAGATAAGAGTACATCACTAAAGTTTCCAGAGGAAAATAAGGTTATTGATGTATATGTCTACGAGATGAAAATACAGGTAGCATTTTTTGTGAGTTCATCAGTTACTGATTGTGTCGCAGTAAGACTAGCGAGGCCTGAATCCATATTGTCTGACGACACATTATCCTATAGCGATCTGAGTATTAGGTTTAATCTGCGTGTAGAATTCTTATCTAGGCTCAATGATCTATACATATATCAAATATTTTTTGACGACAAAAATGCGAGTACGGCGTTTATCGGAACCAATAAGGAAGATGTTTTTGAGATTCTCGATGACGGATCAATAAGATTTCATGAAAGCGAAACTGATTGGTGGTTTCAAAGTGAGTTTGAGGATATGGGTTTTGTTGGGGCCCCAGCGGCTACTGGCGCATCGCCAGACATTTTTCGGGATGGCGAGAGGCTTGAGTATCCACGAACCGTAAATGAGACACAGTATTGGTGGAAGCTCGACGGCGTGTATTTTGAGATACCTGTCGTGCTAAGACCGCCCAGAGCAATGGTTCATGACCATAAGAACGACGCAGTATATTCGCAGTATTATGCTGCTTGGGGCGATGCGTGGTGTATATACACCCTGACTGCGTATGTTTTTAGGGGTGTTGAACGAAAAATGACTGAGAAGGATAAGACTTCGGACCCTTCGGGGTCATTGCGTGATCCAGACATTGTTTTGATCGATACTGATTATGCGTCTTCCGAGACTATCGATCTTCTGGAAGAGTGGGCGGAGATGTTCAATGTTGATAAATCCACAGCGATGATAGTGATGCTAATTTTGGCGTTCTTTGCGATAATTGTTATTATCATAATTGTCTTGGCTTTGTTTAAGTTCGCTCTTGGTGGTGGGGGTTCGTCGGCGGTGATCATGAGATGAGGCTGAATAAGAAGGGACGTCGTGTTTTAGCTTTAGTATTCCTCCTATTATTGGCCTGCTTTGTTTATGGTAAATATGCGGGCCTGCTTAGTATCAATAGCGAATATGAACAGGTAAGAATAGGGCGCCAGTTCGAAATTGTTTTATTCTCAGAAGAAAATGACATATCCGTATTTATGGTGTCCTATGGCCCGATAATCCCCGCCAATGCGTCTTATGAAAAATATCTTCCTTCAGATACGCAAGTAAGTATACACATCAAACTTTGCAGACATAAGATAACTTATCTTGAACAAGTTCACTTTCCTACGAGGGTACATTTATCGTGGAATATAACTCTTAAAGAAATTTCGTCTCCAGATGTTTATGTGCGTCTAAGAATGAAATCTTTCCTTGACACGGCTGTTTTTAAACACATTATTGACTTAAAAGGAAGAGATGTTTTATACTATGGCGGGCCGCCCTTTATAATAGTTAATACCACAGACGATTATCCCTTTGCGGGAACATATATTTTTGAATTCCTTTTCTTCAAAGAAACCAGCAGCGATACAGAAATAGCGTCAGTATTACAAGTACTCTTTCATATAAGTCCGTATAAACCGGCCAAAAATTTACAAAAAGAGCAGAAACGTGTAATATATTCTGGGACTGCAGAGATCGGCAGCAACATCACGGAGTGGGATGTAATCGGTTATGATGCCTTTAAGCAATATCTCTATGAGTGGCAAAAAAAGACAGACGATTATTATGTACCAAATAACGAAACACAAAACAAAACACAAAATAGCTCACTAGTCGTTCCAGGAGATAATGGTAGTGTTGGATTTAATATATCAGGTACAACTTACTTCATTACATTTAACAAAAAGTTTGAGGATATGACTCTTGCTGAGAAGATAATAGCTGTTATTGTTGTGATTTTAGTTTTTGTGTTTTTGGCATGGTGATGGATGATGAATCTGCGTGGTCTCTTTGTTTTGTTTTTTGTTTTTTTGATATTGGGGTATAGTTTTCTTTGGTTAAAATCGAGGCTTCATGAATCGGATCCAGATGGTGAGGGTCTGCGCATAAAGATTTTTTTTGATGGTGGCTGGATAACTGAGCAACAATTAGCGTGGTATACGACTAACGGAACCAAAATAGTTGGTTTTTCGATATACTACGAGGTATCGGTTCTTGACCCGGAAAATATCTTGGTGGACGAATTAACAAAAATCACGGCAGACCTAAAAATGCAAGTACATACGGAATCGGTCATATTGTTCAACAAGACAGTTGTCGCCAATTCTTCCAGCATGAAGATGAGAATATCCCTAAATCTTTCTTCCCTCGAAGAGAAACTAAGAGAAACATATAACATATCAACATTTTTTGTGGAAATAGAATGGCAAGCAATATTCACATTATCCTCGTTCTCGGAATATTATATTCCTATCCAGAAAAAAGCAAAGCACGAAATCCTAAAAGAAGTTATAATATCCTCAAGCGATATGACCGCAAGCGAATCAGAATACGGCAAAGGATACAGGGCAGGATACAAAGAGGGATATGAGGAAGGATATAATGACGCAAAAGAGAATAAGGACCCAAAATACACAACGCTAGAACAGTATGCTGGCTACGGAACCTATGTGGAAGGCTATGCTGTCGGCTATCAAAACGGCTATGTTATTGGGTATAATGACTATATGAATGGCATTGAGCTTAGTGTTTTTGGGCAAGGAAGAGGAGACCTGAGGCTTATTTATCTTTTTTGTCTTATCTTTTTTTTCCTAATTTTTATTTTTTATAGAAAAAGTATATCCCATGTTTTAGGGAGGTGAGAAAAAAGATGAAAAAAGTATATATAGTTGTAGGTGTGATAGTGGCTTTATTGATCGGATATTTTGTTGTTTTGCCGTTTTTTGTTTTTCAGGAGGGGTACCACGTGGAGGTCAGTAACGAGCAGCTAAAGATGAATATTTCCTTTTCTTCGAACATTGATGTATCTCCGCAGCGTCTTAGTTCGTGGTATATTGGCGAAAAAAAAGTGGACGAAATACGGCTTCGCTTTCATATCGAAATAGCTAGTCCGCTTCTTGCATCTATTCGTGATGTGATGGTATCATCTGAGGCGATAATATATATAATCAATAATACTAGAATTTTTTAGTAAAGAAAAGGTGATGTATGATGAGTAGAATAAGAATTTTTTTCTTTGTTTTGCTTGTGGGCGGGCTTTTTTTGGATTTTTCGCCGATGTTTCATAAGATGTCAATAAGTGAAAGAGTTCCGTCAGAGACGCAAACAGATGCTTTCATTTTTAGGATGGGGCGTCTTAGTAATGGTTCGTATGTTGCATATCTAGTAACATACGGTCCCGTAGTGCCGCACGGTGGCTTACGATATTCGACTTCTCAGCCAGAGAAGCTTTATGGTATAGATGCATACGCATGGAAACGAGTTTCGTTTAGCGATACTACCCAATATTATTGGAACTTCACATATTATAATGCGTCGTCAGTCTCTTATGTTTTGGGTACAGGATGCTCAGGGACGATTTATAATAATTCACATTGTGTTTTCCTTTTTTCGGATGGCTCCTTCTCAGCAGGGCAGACTCGTATACAGATACGTTTTGATTCTGCAACAGTATATTTTACTGTACTTTGGCAGACCCCCTCCTTATCAGGCGGATCTCGGACGATATACTATACTGTTCTTATAGAAGGATCGAATTCGGCGGCATGGAAGGAATATATTGCGGCGTCAAATACGGAAGTGCCGGATAGTGATAATGAAACAAATGAAAACATGTCAGATAATACAACGGTAGAGTCTAATATAACGACAGATATCGGGATTGTGTATACTACTACTTATATCGATAAAATTACTACGGCAATTAATGGAACCACAACAGTAATAACATCAGAGATCGTTCGGGTTGTTACTGAAACTCCGTTGATAGCGTCGGCTTTAGTTAAAAGTGATGAGCCAGAAGAAATAAAAGTGAATTATGTGGGCGTAGGATTGGCGATTATCGGCGCACTCGGATTATTTTTAACAAAAAAAACAATACTAGAATATTAGGTGATGCAGATGAGGCGAGCAAAAATATTCATTTTTTTGTTTTTGTTGTGTATCCTGTTGGGAGGGCTCTTTTTTTCGGGACAACTTAGCATTGTTGAAAAAATAGAAACGGAATTTCCAGACTATTTGGATCATGATACCATATATTTTTTTGCTCGTCAGTTTGTGAATGGGACCTGGGAAACCTTTTGGATAATATACGGAAATTTTAATGTATGCTACATAAATGCTACTGGACGGCTGGTTCCCATAGATAATGCGGGTGTTTTTTGTCATATGAAATGGGAAAGATGGTGGGGCTACAATCGTGTTAATATGTCCTGGTATTATACAGTATATGCGATAAAACATACTTCTTGGTGGGTCGTGGGGACATTCAATAATATTACGGACTACACAAGCGATCAAATGAAGTATTTGTTGCCAGCGGAAAACGGTAGAGTTTTATACTTTAGATTCTTTAAAAATGTCTTTGAGATATGGAAGTATGCACACCTCGTTTGGGCATATAACTATTCTAAAGGAATGGGGGGCAAAAGAAAAATACTATACGCTAGGTTCAGTAGTGCCGATACGCTTATAAAACCGCAACCACTTGAAGCCATAGCAACAACCACTACTAGCGAAATAATCACAGTTACTAGCATAAAAGAAACTTTAACGACAATTATAGACTCGGCATCATCATCAATTATATCAATCAATTCGACAATAACCACGACTATCGGTACCAATATAGATGTTGTTGTGACAAAAAAGACAAAGCTGAACTATATACCGATTGCGATCTTGGTGTTGGCCATTTTTGTTGGGATCATACTACTTCGCAGGAGGTAGAGGACGCATGGGCCGAGCTAGAGTTTTTTTCTTTCTTCTTTTTTTGTTGGGTTTTTTTATGGCTATTTCGCCTATGTTGCAGAAAATATCGATCAGTGAGCAAATACCAACCGAGATGTCTACAGATTCTTTCTTTTTCAGAATGCAGCGTCTAAGCAACGGCTCGTATGTAGCATATCTAATTACCTACGGGCCTGTTGTCCCCATTTTTTCGATTCGTTATCATCTCTCTTTGATAGGCGCCCCTTTTGGGCTTGACGGCTCAGCATGGAAGCATGAGAGCCACAATGGAAAAAATTATTATTACTGGAATTTTACGTATTATAATGTTTCGAAAATAATGTACATCTTAGGCTATCATGCGGGATGGGACCCTCCATCAGCAGGGTATTTGCAGAACAATTCATACATATATTTCGTATTTCCAGATAGTGTGTTTGGAACAAAATACGCAAGAATTGAGTTTCGACTCAACGTAACTAATAATGCAGTCGGTATAGACTTTTTTGTCAAGTGGGAAAAACCCTCGTTTTCTGGTGGAACCAAAGTAATATACTATGCGGTTCTCTCAAAAAATAAGGAAGAAACAACATGGCAAAAATATACACCGACTCAAGCAACAGCGAACAGTACCACAGGCATAACGACAACGATTCATGCCACAATAACCACAGTAATAAACGGAACCACGGTTGTTTTAACAACAGAAATAGAATCAGTAATCACAGGAGAATCATTAGTAGTTCCCTCAGTACCAACGACCACTCGCAAGAAAGTGATAGTACTTAATCTGTATGGCATAGTCTTGATGGGAATAGGGCTTCTAGGTATGTTCGCAACGAGAAGCCGATATTAGTATTACGCTATTAATATATTTTCTTTTTTTCTTTTTGTATGTAGATACATATTTTATGGGTGGAGCAAATGAACGAAAAAATACTAGATTTCATAACGCTCGCAATATTCGGCTTCCTATTAAGCCTAGTCATAGTCGGCATTTTCCACATAAACAACCCCCTAGTAATGTTCATAGCGATGTCCATAGACGACATAATAATAATTCTCTTCGCAATTCTCGCTTTTTTTGGTATTAAAAGGAGGTGAAAAAAATGAGGCGAGACGCAATCCTCCTAATCGTAATAATAGCATTAATGTTTGCAAACGTATTGGCAACAACAAATTATAACGATGGGAAAGCACATATTCCTGAGGAGCCGTGGCAGATGCCGAGGGAGGTGAACACGACAGATGCGGTGGACTGGTTGAATGTGAGTTTAGAGTTGCCGGCAATAAATTTTGAGCATACATACCGTGTATATTATAAACGAACTTATACTTATGGAACTACTGACTTCAATATGACTGAAATAAATCGCAGTATAGTGATGCTTGCAGATTCTGTAGGGATAAATGTTTCACAATGGTGGCCTATAAACATGGTAATAGAAGAAAAATTGCTTGTAATAGAATTACCTCCTCTTCTCGGGGAATATATTATCGAAATTGGCGGGTGTTTTGTGAATGATACTGGAAAATGGAGTTTGGAGGTTGGGTCATATAAGACAATGTATGATCCAGATTCGTCAGTTCCTGTCATGATTTCGTATGATTTGAAAGGATGTGTAACATTTGGGACATCTTATTCTTCTAAAACAGTTACTGTTAGTTTTGGTGAATGTGATCACTATAATGGTAAGCTATATGTATATTTTGAAGGATCACATTACTCAGAAGAGGAACGTATTATTAATGTTGATTATGTTGTTATAAGGCCAACAAATAGATTCCAATATCTGTCAGTTGAACATAAAGTAGTCGATAATGGTTCCGAAGTTTTACATAAAGTTGAAGTTCAAATTCCTAAATATTCTGTTAGAGTGAATTTCTCTGCGATTCCTGATACTTGGGAGTTTTATTTCTCGAACATTGAAGGAACATGGGACGCATCGAGCAAGATCTTCACAGCAACCATACCAGGGACGTATGAGATTTGGTTTAAGAGCGAGGATACTTGGAATTATGCGGTTGAGGAGGAGAGTCGTATCTCTTTTCACACAAGTAGAGGGACACACGTGGATTTTGAGTCGCTGCATATATATGTGGCGAATAGTCCGAGCGAGGTCTTTGGTGATGCTAATTCGACGGGAACGGCGAGTGTGAAGATAGACGATCTGTATCTGGCATACGATCTGACGGGAAACGATCCATACACGACGGGGTCTTTTCTGCACGATGTGGCGTTGAATTTGCATAATGCCACTCTTACACAAGGAGATCCGATTACATTTGAAAATGGGTATGCGGTGTTTCAGCAGTCTAGATTCCAAACCGATATTTTTGAATTTCCTACAGAGAATGGTGTAACAATCTATATTCTCGAAAAAGCGGATAATTATGCAAGTGTAAGTGATGATGGGCAAGGAAAATTTGTCTGTAAACCACAGTTTTTTGTTTATCAGAATCCGTTCAACAGCACACATAAAAGAGTTATTACCAATCAGGGGGATATACAAGATGTTCGTAATTATTACGGAAACACAACAACATGGACGAGTTTTTTGTTGCGGTATAATGCTACAACAGATCTTATTGAGATATTTGAGAACGACACCGAGATATTGAGCTATACTTTACAACTTGATGATAGTGGGAACTACAAGTTATCGATTGGTGAAGATCGCTGGGTGAAGATTAGATATTACAAAGGAAAAGTGAAATACATATTGTTTTTTAACCGAACACTAAATGAGACTGAGGTCGGTTGGCTTTTTAATGCATCTTCTTTTTCTTTTTTAGAGGGAACATTAATTGCGTATGTTCCGGGCGTTGGGCTTGGTGCTCTTAATGTGAGTTCTTCTTTTTCGGAGCGGGAAAGAGGAGTTTTTGGGTGGGTGGGTAATTTTTCTTTATCGGATAAAGTTTTTTCTGCTGATATTTTTACGCTTATTGTTTTTGGTGAAGATTTTTATGTTAATTGTTCTGGTTTTGTTGTTTCTGCTATGGGTTTTCGTTTTTTAGCTATTTCTCAAAACGCATCATCGAGACTTATTTTTGAGATTGATTTTTCATCCAATTCGGAGAGTATCCAATATAACCGTACGGCTACTTTGAGTTTTTCTTGGATCGAAGGGAAGAATGTTGATGAGTTAATGCTTAAAAAAGAATACATATCCTTGGATGAGCTTCGGGAGATAGCGTATCTGAAGGGGCGATTACGGTGGCGGCCTGTTTATGATGAAGTATATCGGCATCCTTACGGGAAATATTTGTGGTTTAATGTTACGGATATTTGGGGTAATAGGCTGATTTTTGAGCCGAGGGATTATGCTTATTTTCAGGATTTTGTTCTGGATGTTTATTCGTGGAAGTTCTTTAATGGCAAGGATGACTCTTTTATACATATTTCGCTTAAAAAGAGTGATACGGATATTGAGCTTAGTGAGTGGCTTGCGCCACATGAGATCACAGAATATTTGCTGTTCGAGGGGGTATATATCTTGAATGTTAGTTATCCTGGTGGAAGTTGGTTTAATGTTACGCTGACAGTTTCTCGGGACTATTTTTGGATCTTGGAGGGAAATACTCTTGGCGATGTTTTGTCCAATATAGAAGATCTGTATAACTTTACTTATGATATGAATGAGTCTCTGAGTACGCTTGTTTTTAGTGTGTATCTGAATGTTTCGTTTTGGAATTCGCAGATAAACGAGACGGTGGTGAATATTACGATTATGTTGGGTATGAATAATACTACTGTTGGTAGTTTGCTTACTCAGATACAATATGATCTCAGGGAGGTCAATTCGAATATATCTTCGCAGATTAACTGGATATACTTCAACCTAACGCAAGTCAATTCGACTTTGTTTTGGGAGGTAAATAACCTTACAGTAAAAATATACCAGAATCTGTCGCAGATAAATGAGTCGATATACTCTATGAATATCTCCATAAATAATCAGTATAGCAACATTTCGGCTATGCTTATCGATCTGAATAGTACTGTGCTTATTGTTAATTCTACATTAGATCGGCTGAACGCAACGCTAATCAATCGTATAACAATAATTTCTTCAAACATAAACAAGACATATACCTACATACATGACGAGATCCCGACAATAAAGGACCAGATGCAGATAATGAATAATGATGTGAAGGCCACTGCCTATGAAGCACGTCTAGCCAGAGAAACATCAGATGCTCTTAAGGACGAATTTCAGTATTGGTCCAAAATACTGCTCGGGGGGATGGCTGTTCTTCTAGGCATACCTCTGATATATACAATGTTGAAGAATTCATCAAAAGATGAGCTTCGCTTGCTGCTCACTGGTGATGTTGATGCCGTTCTCAACAAAAAGAAGAAACAAAAACAAAGATTGCCTAAGATTCCTCGTGAATGGCAAGTAGAAGATTATAAGCAACATAAAATTATTAAAGAATATAGAAGGTGAACATGTTGGGTAAGAGTCTGAAGAAAAGAATCCTCGGTTTTTTTTTCAAAAAGAAGAAAAAATATGTCGGAGATGTGCTAGTTTTTCCGATGCCACCCCTTAAAGATATGCAATACGCTGGAAGCTTTGTTGCTTTTCTTGGCCTTGCTCCGTTCTTCATTTTCTTCTCATTGCTTATTTTTGCTCCAGACATCTTAATAGCGATGGGCATAGTTACTTTTCCGCAACTGATACTGGTTCTGATAGTATCGTACTGCGTGATGATTCCTCTTTATTATCATCTGGAACGAAAAGCAGAAATAGCGATAAGACCATACAACCATTGGGAATCATACACAAAGATCGGTACGGACTATGTGCGAGAAATAATCCGTCTATATTCTATCAAACCAATAGCAAAACCAAACTCAGACAAAGCAGCAGTAGCAGTCCCAATAAAGATCCCTAAGAGATTTCAGCCAAACGGCGGGACTCCAGTTGCTGAGGAACAAACAGATGAGAATCAAAATCCTGAAAGCCCTATGCATGCACTTTTAGAGGATGATGAGGAGCAAGAAGAAGCAATCAAGATGGAGATGGGTGAAAAAGAATACATTGTGCGTCCGGCCGAGCCGTTTCCTCCTGGAGTAAAAGTACTCGAATTCGGAAAGTACTATTATTATCTGGTTCAATGTACTCTTGGTGATGAAGACGAACTTCCTGAATATCGCTGGATAATGTCGCCGTTTCCAATAGAAGAACTACGCTACTTCACTACGACGCTCTACGAGAACGGATATTTTGTTTCGGCGCAATATACTCCAGTCTGGTTGGTCCATGTTGGTTATCTTGTTTCTGTTGAGGCACAGGGGTCTGTTCCGTTGTTTTATCTTGCGTTTAGTGTTAATCATATTGATCATTTATTCAAGGGATCAGATCTGCCAAAGCCGCCAGAGATGGCTGATATTCTCGAAGCAGCATTTAAGATAGACAAATACCAGTCAGAGATGTTGCGGGTCAAGCTAGAAGAAGTGAAGAGGGAGAGAGATCTCTATAAGCAAGCGTATGAGAATCTTAATGCTCAGATAGATCTTATGGCTGAGGATAGGGCCGCAGATATTCTGAAGATTTGGCTTATGGCGTTTAATTCTGTTAGAAAACAGATAAGATCTCCGATGGAAAGATTTATCGAGGATTATGGTTATTTCATTTTGGCTTTGGGTATTGCTGGCTTCATATTCGGTATATTGGGAATATTTTTCCTATAGGGTGATGCTATGAGTTTGTCGCCTCAAAAACTCAAAACCGAAAAAATATCTATGAAGCCGAAGGGAGATCTGGCTAGGAATGATAATATGTTGCTTCGTCCTAGGGAATACAAGGATATATTGTTGCGGTATAATATTCTTATTAGGCCGTGGATGAAGAAAAATAAGCTCACAGAGTGGCTTGGAATATCCCGCACAGAAATAAATGAGTTGCTCAAGAACGAGAGAATAGATAAACGGGAAATCTCCGAGCTCAGAATGCATTTTAAGAAAAAAAGACAAGCCGCTATGCAGGCATTAGAAAATATAAAGCGGGAGTTCAGACCCTTTTATTTAGGTATGAATGATTTTCTTTCGCCAGAATATCTCGGTTTGCTCCCGCACAGAAAAGGGGACCCAGTCGTACCATTCACAGAGCGTTTCGGAGATTTGAGAATGTATATTTTTCTTGGCGACATAATCCGCCGAAATCTCAGAAGCCTATACGTAAAAGCAATCGAACAACAAAAACGTCTATATAAGCGCATATTCAAGTCCCTAAAAGAGGGGGTTCCCGACGAAGCAATACTCACAGCATATAGCATCACACCAAAAGAACTCGAAGAAGCAAAAAAAATATACAAGGAGTTGGGTGGCGATGTATCGAAGTTCTCGGTCAAGGCGACTCCAGAAGAAAAAAAGATCGCTAGGGAATTTGGCGATATGGTCTATGAAAAAATGATTCCTGATGAATTGAAAAAGATCAGACTTTGTCCAGCCTATGCGAGCAACGATAAAACACAGAGAGGTATGCAAAGAATGATATGTGATATAGATGAAAATGGCAAATTTAAACATTTTTCACCAGCAGTATATAATATTCCGTTCTACAATTATTCGCCACCAAAAAGGCTTCAGATAGCTGCTCATGCAATAGCAAAAAATAAGGGAAGAATGAAGCTTCTATATGGAGAATTTCCAAAAGTCCCAGCAATAAGAAATGATATCGCTGGTGAAGGCGTAAATCTTAAACTAAAACTTGCTCTTGCTCCAAAACTATTCAAAAAAACGTATGGCGGTGGAGTAGTCATAACCAAAGCCGCAGCCAAAAAGTTCAGATATGTATTCACATCAGTAAAAAAGAAAGCATACGCAGCTACTGAGGACGGGTTTGTTCCAGAAGGTACATACGTAAAGAGAGGAGATCCCGTAGTAACAGTACCTCTAAAGGATGTAGGCACAGGTATCGCAAGCGTATATTCTCCCTTTGAGGGAAAAGTCCATTGGCTTGGTCCACCAAAGAAGCATGTGCGGCAATATGGCCTAGTATATTATACCAGACCATATGTGATTATCCGAGAAGCTGAACTTCAAGTCGGCGATAAAATTATGAGCAGAACGGGAATAAAGGGAGTAGTCACGGATATTATTCCTGGAAAAGAGCCGATTATATATGTGAATCCAACTGATGTTTGGGCTGATATTCCCGAAGAGTTAGAGAAAAAGGCAAAAGAACTTATGTTGAAGCAGGCGGATGGCAAAAAACTTACTGAAGAAGAAAAACTTATTATACGTGAATACAAGAAAAAATTAAACAAGAGAAAAGCAGCACTTCTCTTGGAACAAAAAATGGGTGATGGCTATGTTTTTATTTTTCCCGATCCAGAACATATAGCCGCTAACTATGCCTCGAACGGAGTCAAAATGTCTTGGACATTTCTTATGGGTGCATTGGAAAAAGAGAAACCAGAAAAGTTATGGAAACAATTTTATTTTGTTGGAAAAGAACTCCAACAATTACTAAAGGTACTTCACCTCAAGCTTGTTCGTGATCCCAAAGACCCGCACAAATATCGTCTTGTTCTTGATGAGAAAGAACCAAAACCTGACGAGTATGGAGAGGTGATAGACTATGAACATACGGTTGCATGGGGTACAAAGAAAGCAAAGACATACAAGAAGATATACATCCCTCTATTTCTTAAGTTTTATTACATCGATCATCAGGGACAAGTCCGAAAAATGGGGATCGATGCTTCGATGTCGGAGGCAGAAAAAAAGGCCACTTTTCATCCCATGCGGAAATTTATTTTGCGGAGAATATACGAGCTTATGTTCAAACCCAGATACATGCTTGGTATTGATCGCCACGCAGTAGCAGCAGATGTAGCACCCGATGAAGTGTTGCTTGATGCCGAGACAGCAAAGGCACTTGGCGTCAAGGAAGGAGACTTGGTGACTGTTAGGAAAGAACCAGTAACAACTTCTAGCAGTATTTTGACTCTAAAAGTGCGTATCGATCATTCGGGAAAATATAAATATGTTATCGGCCTGCACCCGATAACAGCTGAGAAAGCAACTATCGACTTTGATGGTGATACAGTAGCATTATTTGTTCCGCCATTATCAAGAGAGTTTATGCCAAAATTATCTAAAGAAGACCTTAAGAAGCTTAAGCCAGTCAAGTTTGAGATATCTGATGCGGATATTATGACTATGTATAAGGATGATGAAGCATTAGCAAAAGCAGTGAGAGAATATAATATAGAGACACGGCGGCAAGACGACAGGGACATAAAGAAGTATGGTGCTCTTAGAAAAAAAATGTTTACTCTAGTTCCACTGCCAGAAAAATATAGCATTGATATAGCAAGAATCAATGAGGCTCTCGATATCGAACAGGTAATGAAAGCAAAAACAAGAGATATAGAAACATACCGCAAATTGAAGAAAGTGGAAAAGGAGCTTATCGGAAAGAAAAAGTCTCAGTTATTGCGGATATTTATGCAGAAAAAAATAAAGAACGAAGCACAGATAATAGGTCTAGAGCTTGATGATCGTAGATATCTCGACCGCATGATATTATATTCTTTAACAGCGGGAGAGAAACTTTTCAAGGGCAAAGAAAAAGAAAAATTCAACAAAAAACAAATAGAAATGGAGCTCGAAACGCTAAATGCACTACTCACTCATATAAAAGGTATTCTCAAAGAGGGCGGCGTAAAAGGGGCACAGGCAAGGGTATACAAGAAACTTATTTTTAAGGTCAGTAAAAGAAAACGTCATCTTCTTAAAAAATTAAATGAATTAGAGAATGGTGGTAAAAAATGAGTATTGCCGAGCTTTCTCCAGAAGCCAAATTTAAAGAAAACTTTATGAAGACGCTTCAAGCGTTTATTAAGCTAAGAGAAAACCGAAATCCACAGCTCTTTGGTCTTCTCAAAAATGTTCCGCCACCTCGTCCGCTTGTTGAGGCATATCTTCAGCTACAAGTAAAACGGCAACTAGCTAGATCAAAAAAACTAGTGAAGGTACTCGACATACTTATCGCCTCTCTTGAGGACATGCTAGATCTATTCCAGAGAGATGTTGTTATTCTCGAAAATATGATGAAAGGCAAAGGCGGTGAAAACGATATAGAGGTGATCACGGAATGAGTCTTGTTCCTCAGAGAATAAAAATGTTTGCAAGAGAGATACGAAGACAAAAACAACAACAAAACGCATACTTTTTAGTTAAAAAAATTGTCCAGGAACAAAAAAGCTCTGGCAAAGACGCATCAGAAATATATCAGATGCTGAAGCACAGGGGATTCAATGATGATGTGATATATCGTGTTCTCCAGGAAGAAGGACTTATATAAGTGAGGACATTTGGCCATAAAAAACAAGAGAAACATCAACCGATTATTAGAAAAATATGTTGTCGGTTCTTCTTCCTCTATTTTTTCAGATCTTCATATGCGTCCAACCGAACGGGAATTATTCAAAATTCTCATAAATGAACCGGGCAGAGAACCGCTGAGAAAGGGACGCATTGTAAGCCACATAGTCAAGGAAGAAATAACATGGGGCATCAACAATGAGGGGCATCTAATTATGCAGATCGTTGGGATTCAGGGCGGCGGAAAATCAACCCTAGCACTAAAAATAGCGAGAATGATCCAGCGAGAATGGAAAAAACATGGCAGAGATGTGGATCTGTACCTCACTTTCAGTTTTTCCGAGACAGTAGACAAATACAAAAAACTGAAACCCGGGGACATAATAATCCAAGACGAAGCCCCCGCATTAGCTGGGTACGATGCGAGGACGGTGGCGAATCAGCTTGAAAATCTTCAGGCAATTATGCGTGCCCAACAGAACTCATGGATTTTCTGCTATCCTGTACCAATAGAACAACTCGTCAGCCCAACATTATGGTTGGAGGTTGTTGGTCAGTTCAGAGAAAAAAAACAGACTCTATGCGTTGTTTATTCGAGACTTCGCCGCTGTCTTGGCTGGGCAATAATAGATGTTAGTGAGGTATTGGACGACAAAGAATTCTACAATTGGTATCTCCAAGAAAAATTCAGAAACATAGAAAAAATCCAGAGCTCGGGTGGTCTTAGCAGTGTTACATATTCCCAAGAACAGTTGGAGGAGGATCTAAAAAAAGTGCTGCTTGTTTGGAAGCAGAGAGGAGCACCAGAAATAAAGAAAAGAAGTCAGGTCGAGTACCTTATGTTTCTTGCGGGAATACAGGGATCAGATTATTATAGGCGGTTCTTTGCGACATACGCTATGGAGGAAATACAGAAAATATTGTCGGGGGCTAGGCCGATAGACGAAATAAGGCCACCATCTCCATTTAAGGAAGAAGCAAAAAAGATAGGGTCAGAAGCAAAAAAAGATCTTGAAGAGGCACTCAAAAAAAAGAAGGAAGAAGCAAAAAAAGCGGCAGAAAAGAAAAGAAAGATTTCTCCGAGGAGGAATTTTCGTCTCTATCTCGCAGAATTGATAAAAAACAAAGACGAACCGCCGAAAAGATATAAGAGCATTATGCCCCGCTCATGGGCAATATTCAAAAAAATTGTTGCATATCTGATAACTCTTCCAGACGATGCACGTGCTCCACCATATACGCATCTCAAAGATATTCTCAAGATTGATGTGAGCAAACTTAGTTATGCTGTTACAAATGTTATGGCGAGCGGGTTTGTTGGGGATATGTTTGAGCGGTTCTTCTATAGATACATGGGGTACAAACCGCCACAAAGAAGGATGGGAAACAAAGAACCGGACTTTATTCATCCACGAACATTCGATATTTATAGCCTAAAAACAAGTATGAAGATCCAAAAAAGAGTAACATTCAGCATCCCAAATGATGTGTATCCAGAATATACGTGGGCCCGATATTACCGCAGAGACTACATTTATTTTGTCTTTGCTAATCCCATGTGGTTCGCAGATTTCAAAAAAGCAAAAATAGATCTCTACCCAGTACCACCCCTAACAATTACTTTTTATGACGATGGCACATACAAAATAAAACCACGGACACAGAAAAAAGAATAGAACGCCGTATTACGCTATTAATAAATTATGTTTTTTTCTTTTTTTATTGTGGTGGCATCAAAATGAATAGGGGTATTGAAGTCTCTTTTGTTGGTAGTCCTCATAAAGAGAATCACGCAGAGGCAGAAAGAGTCAGAAAGTTTTTAGCCGAAAGAATATCCGACATATATACGATCCTTGATATTTTGGCGGCGATAGAATATAACAACTATGCTGAGAATCTATTGAATGGTGTTGAAGTGTCATTTGTTTTCCAGGAGAATATCCTGAATGATGCTCCCTTCTTTTTGGAGATTGTGGAACCAAAATATAAGTACATACATATCGAGGAGGTTGGCGATGTGCCGTACAATATGGCTTTTTCGATATTGCTTGCACAAAAGGTAGATACTGGCGACATAAAAATAGTTCTATGGCCATACGCAGGGATTACCGACGAAAAATCGGCGAAATATATTTTAGAATCAGTAAACGAGGGCGATACAGTCATTTTTAAGCTCTACGCCGCTTCTGTACGTTTCCGCATGGCCACAGAAGTCCTCGAAGAAATGATTAGGTGCCTAAGACACAAACGAGCAAATGTTATAGTGACATATTCGGGCACAACTAAGCCCCTCTATCTTGCTGGCTCGACACTTTTTGAGCTCGTAAACATCGAAAAAAGAAACGGCAAGTATGAAAGCATAGGGATACTATACTCCTCGGCGGGCTATCCTCTTGGCTGGGTGGTTCTTGATTTTCAAAAACTTAAAAAAGGACCATTCGAAGAATATATGGCCCTCAAAAAAGAGATGATAGATAAAATTGTTAAGCACAGCATAAAATATTTTAGGGGTGAAGCCTAAATTTTTAAGTTTTAGTTTTTATATGTGTATATGGAGGCGAAAAATATGGCACAAAGAGTTAGGAGGAGTAGAGAAAGTTGGTTTCCTGAAACTATTGCTGGCGACCAGATACCAGCAAGCAAAATTGTTCTCGATGAGGAAATCAATATTATCCGAGCAATAGATCTTTTCATTGTTTTGATCGACCCGCAGCATCCAAGAAAAGCCGCAATATATAAGAAAACAAGAGAGGGAGCATGGAGACGCATAACGATCATAGACACAGATGAAATCGACGAATTCTTTGAGCAATATGTCGATGTCGCAGTACTCAAAGAAGGTATTGATTTCTAATTTCTTTTTCTTTTTTTCGGCAACAATGGTGAAAAAGATGAGCGACGAAATAAAAGAACTTATAGGCGATATGAAAAACAAGAAACAAAGAGTCGCAATTATTCTTCGGGATTTTCCAGAAACAAGAGATAGCGATAAGCTTCTTATTCTGCGATATTGGTACGAGTTTCACACAATATTTAGACATATAATTGACACATACATAGAAGCAAAAGGAGGATCAGTAGACTCTATTCTGAAATTATTAGCAGATATTTTGGTCAGCCCAGAAACAATCCGCAGAATACGGCAAGTAATCCAGAATAGGGACAAGAGATATTTGCCGTTGCAGGAGGAAACAATGAGAAAAAGAAAAAAATTAGAGGAAGCGATGCGGCGGGCGATTTCTAGTGGTGCTCTTTTTGAGGAAACCGAAAAAATAAGGCAAAAAATCAAGCGGATAGAAAAAGATCTAAAACCATCATGGGCTGATGCTTTACTATTTACTATTCGATCAGCAACTACATGTGAGGTTATGCCACTAAAAAAGAAAGACTCGACATATTTCTACTCGCCAGCGTGGCAAAAACTACTGATTGATCCAAATAGAATTCCAACAAAACTTCGAACCCAGAAGTATTTTGTTATTGAGAACTCCAACATTGTTTTTGTTGAGATTTCCTTAGTTTCGCAAAACTTCGTATATCTTAAGCCTATCGGGAGGCTGAGCATGTATGAGTATCAGCTGTGATATGATTATTTTATGTCTGATTCTTGCGGCTTTGGCTCTATTTTTTTTCACAGTCTATCTAAGCGAAGAACATCCCGATGCTTATCGAGAGTATCGCTACGATTTACAGTTTTTCTATTTAGTCATGTTGGTGCTTCTTATGTTTTTCTACGCATATTGCTATGGAGGATTTGTTCCTCTACAAGAACATTTTTTTAGTTAATTAATGGTGATGTCTATGCATAAAAGAAAAAAAGTTATCACCATCTGGAGAAGACCGGACGGCTCTTATATTGCTGGGCGAGCAAATATAAGTGACGCATCAAAATGGATACATAATCCGATCCAAGAATTTGATGTAGAGCTGACTATTGACTCAGAGCAGATCCAAAGAACCGAAGAATGGGAACTAGTCGGAGTGATACTTGACCAGGAAATTGATCCTGGAAAACTAGCGATGGCAGTGGATCGATGGCAAAAACATTTTATCTCGATAAAACAGATGGAGGCTGAGTAGTTTGCGAGAAGAAAGAAATCAAGATACTACAGTCATAAATATTATCATATCGGCAATAGTATCGTTCGTAGTGTCTCTGATCTGCATATTTTTCGGATTGGTGGGCGTAGTTCTTATTCTCCTATTTGTTTTTGTCTTCTTTGTTATTCCCGAAATAGCAAAACAATATGTTCGTCTTCTGCGGCGACTAAGATTTACGCAAAAAATCATAATGCTAATATTTTTTGTTGTGTTTTTATATTTTTTCGTTCATGAATATCACATCTGGCTGCGAATAATTGGAGGGATGTAGAATGTCCGAAAAAAAAATTTTATATCATTTTGTCAGAAATCTTTGAGGATGCTAAACAGCTCAAGAAAAAAACAATAGAGTTTCTTGAAGCCACGGACTATGCAGCACTAACAGGAGATAAGGAATATTATCTGAACATAGACATAATAGGAGAACTCATAAAAAGAATAATAGAAACACTACAAGATACTCGCACAGAGCTATCCCGATTACTCGAAAACATAGAAGAACAATCAAAGAAAAAACTAAAATACACACACATAATATGGCGAAAAGAAGGAACAGTCGGACACGGACACGAAATCAATCTAGAAACAGCAAAAAGAGCCGCCGAGAAACACAAACAATAACTATGTACCTACATATTTTTTCAGACACAAAAATTTATATTATTTTTTTTATTCTTTTTCTTGTGTGGTGCGTTTTTATGTCCTTTGTGTCGAAAAGAAAAATTATGCCAAAAAAGGAAAGTATTTCTCCTGTTCCACAGATTGAGCCAACTGTCCTAGTGCGGAGGTTTGGTGTGCCTAGGAAGATTATTTTTGTTTTGCAGACTCTGAATAGGAACGGGTTTGAGGCTTTTATTGTTGGTGGAGCAGTCAGAGATCTTCTTTTAGGTAAAAAGCCGAATGATTATGATATATGCACAAATGCTCATCCAAGCCAGATTCGGCAACTTTTTCAGTCTATGGGTATTCCCGTTCTGTCAGTAGGTAATGCTTTTGGTGTTGTTCCTATTGTTTTGGGCGATACCGTGGTTGAGATAGCGACATATCGCTCAGAGCGATATGATAAGCCGGGGGTGCCACAGGTTTCTTTCGAAAAAAGTCTTCGTAATGATGTTATGAGAAGAGACTTTACTATTAATGCTCTAGCTATGGATATCAATGGAAATATTTATGATTTTGTTGGAGGGCAACGAGATCTGCAGAGAAGAATAATTCGTTTTGTTGGAAATCCCGACCAGCGTATACGGGAGGATCCAGCGAGAATAATACGTGCAATAAGGTTTGCGGCTTATGGTTTTAACATTGATCCCAATACACTTGCAGCAATAAAACGAAACAAAGCACTATTGGGAACCGTTCCTCGTGAACGAATATTTGTGGAGCTTGTTAAGGCAGCAAAAAAGAACTTTAGTACATTTGTTTATTATCTTATCGGCACAGACTGCGCTAAGATTCTTGGCTTTCGCAACATATATAATTATAGCCAGCCGCTAATCATAGCTCTGAAAAGAGCAGACGCAATACATGCACCACCCGAAATAAAACTAGCACTCCTCTTCTATTATGAGTACATGCATACACCAAACAAAACACGAGCAATAAACAAACTAATGGACATATTAAGATTCCCAATAGCATACCGCAGACCAATACTAAGCATAATCCAATACGCCGATATTCAACAACCCAATCCAATAACAACGGCAGCAACACTAATATCTAAGTTCTATTATCGGTACCACAATACAGACATTGCAAAACAAATGGCATACCTAACAGCACTATTCAACTACTGCCGAGGAATAAATAATAATTATTGGCAGGCAGTAATAAATATCTTTCAAAAAATCCCAACAATACCACCACCACGCATATCAGGAAAAGACATAATGAACATACCGCCACCAAAAAGACACACATACCTACTCAACACATACACACAACAAATCCAAAACTACATCCAAAGCATAATCAGATCCACATAATTTTTCGCTTAGTATGGTGATAAAAATGAATGAAGAGAAAGATGAAAATAAAGATGTCGAGGAGAAGATAGCAGATTTAATTATTCTGATATATAAATATCCGCATCTGTTCCCGCTCTTCTAAATTTTTTCTTCCAATATGGCGACATTTTTTTCGCCTAACATGAGGTGAGAGGAAATGATAGTAGATTTGAGTATGTTCAATCCATATCTTGTTTTTGATGCCTCGGGCAGTAGTATACGGCCCATTGCTAAGGGATATTATGAGGTGGGTACCTTTCGGCACTTGATCGTAGTGCCGAGGAAAAGTCCTGACTGGCCATGGAACTTTAAGCCTATTGAAATAGTAATAAAGCAAGGAGAAATTATAATTAATACTAACATTTCTCCATCCTCATCCTTAGCAAGGAGGATTCGTGACGAATACAATGTATTTTTGTTTAAATTTTCTAAAAATATTCGTACAAGAGCAAAGGCATTAAGTTTTCTTGTAAAGCCCGCTCTAATTGAGCGGGAAATAAAGAGGTTCAGGATAATAGAGGAGTACCTGAGAATAAAGCGAGTTGATTCATACATTATAAAAAAGTTCAAGAATAAATATAAAGTTGTCAAGCGAAAATAGTTTTCTCCTCTTTGTGTTTTTCTTCTTATTTTTTCGCTTTTTTAATCAATAATGGTGGTTGGTGTACCCTCGCAAAAAGAGAAGCTGAAGGTAGTTGTTTTTGATGTTGTGAGGGATAAGCTTGTTGTTGAGTATAAGAAGAAGTTTTTTTGTTGTTGATCTTAGTACATATATCCTTATGTTTCGGAATATATGCGTGC
>JAUQYS020000300.1:0-6173 GCA_030587585.2 Candidatus Njordarchaeota archaeon | reverse complement strand
CCGGTCTAGTGGGCAACACTGTCGAACTTTCTTAGGTTTTCTTTTATGTTGTGCATTGTTTATCCTAAGAAAGTTCGACAGTGTTGCCCACTAGACCGGTATGAGACTCACATAGAGAACACCCTCACGAATCGAATCGAAAACTTCATCACATGATACACTCCTCCCACATCAATGCCAGTTATATCGCGTGAAATACACCCACATAACTAGCGATAGATAGCGTGGCAGCCACCACAGCTCAACATCGTCGATAGCAGCGAAGTATATTCTAGCACACCTATGCAAGAACCTCATAGCCAAGCTCTCTAAGTATTTTCAACGCCTGCTTCATCGTGATTCTCTTGAAAAGTCTGATATCACTATACCACAAGCTTTCTACGGGGCATACCTCCCAGCGGAGCGAGAGGAACGTTTTGTGATTCGGATCTATCATGTGGCTAGTATTTTTAAAAATGATTATTTTGTATTTCACGTGTATTTGACGCTGTTGTAATTCTATTCCGTATGTTTTTTTCGTTTCTTATTTTTGGCTTTCGTTGCTTAACGTTTATAGCGAATAATTCTACGGTCGTAATACGAACCGTATTTGTTTTTTTATTATCTGGATATTACATATATCTTATCGAGGAAAAATTGTTTGGTGAGTATTATTGAAGGTCATTAGCATTAGATTGCCTGATTGGATGCTTGATCTGATTGATCAGTTGTGTGATAAGGGTATTTTTATATCTCGTTCGGAGTTTATTCGTTATGCTATTCGGTTTGCTTTGAAGAGATATGAGAAAGAGTTATACGAAATGAGAAGTTCTGAGGCTAGATTAAAGCGCATTGCTTGGAAAATTGAGGAAGCATAATATTTTTTCTTGTTCTTTTATTTTCTATTTCGTGACATGACATCGGGGGATCGTCTTGAATATTGTTTTAAAGATCGGAGGTTCTATTTTGTTTAAAGATCTGAATTTAAATTTTGATCTTTTGGAAAGACTTATCACAAATATAGGGACCTTGGCTGATCGAAACAAGATCGTCATAGTCACGGGTGGTGGCCGTCCCGCTAGAATGTATATAGATTGGTGCAGGTCTCTTGGTTTATCAGAATTCGAATGTGATATGTTGGGGATTTATTCTTCGAGAATAAATGCCTATCTTCTCTCTAGGCTATTCATCTCTAAGCTTTCCAATTTCAGAATTTCCAGGCACATACCCACTTCGCCTCTTGAGGTAAGCGAACTTATTCAATTATTTGATATAGTCTTTTGTGGCGGATTTATACCTGGGCAATCAACGATTGGTGTTGCTGCTGAAGTAGCTGAGGCTATGGGGTCTAAATACCTCTTAATTGCTACAGATGTCGATGGCATCTATGATAAGGACCCAAAGCGATATCCAGACGCTAAGAGGTTTTCCATAATATCCATAGACACATTACTTAATATGTTCTTCTATTCGGAACAAAAAGCTGGTACATACAAGCTATTTGACATCCAATCGCTTAATATTATTAAGCGATCTAAAATTTTGACAATAGTATTCAACGGCTCCGACCCAGCAACAAGTAGCGAAGTTATAAACTGCATTATCACCAATGATATGGAGCGCCTTAAAAAAATTTCTACTATAGTTTCCCCAACTATGGATTGATTAGTACTATAGGCTACTTATTTTCTTAAAGAAGTCGAGTAATACTTTTGTTATTTCATTATTTAGATCTAGCTTGTATAGTTTCATTCTACTTATCTGAATCACTTTTATTATTCCTAGTTTTTCTAATTCTCTGAGCCGCGATATAACCGCCGAAGGCGATGATTTCAATTTTCTTGCAACCATCGTTGTAGAAAACATTCTTTCCGGATTTCCCAAAAAAAGTTTGATGATCCTTACTTGTAGGTTCGTTTTGAATATATCTTCCATGTCCATATCCTACACATGACCTAGCTTGACGTCTCTTTGTAGACCAATAAATATGAGTCATATATTCAATCTCATAATCTACAATATTGATGACAAATAAAATAGCTCAATATGTTGAGAATAGTATATTTAGTGCTACACTTTAGACACAGCGTGATTATGGTGCGAGCCTTACCAAAATTCAGTTTTCACCTAGAGGACATTCTAATACGGCAATGCAAGTTTGTTGATATCGGCGGCGTAATATATGTTAACAGAAAAACGCTTCCTGAGAATTATAGTGATTACTTATTTTTATCTATGTATCGCATATTTGGTGATATCTTTTTTGTCGCCATCCATAAAAATACTGGCAAAATAGTAGGCTATTGTATGAATAAATTGGAGGAAAATGCAAAATCCTTTTTTACCGGAGAAAACGTATTAAAAGGCCATATATTCAGCATAGGTGTTCTACCTGATTTTAGACGAAGAGGCATAGCATCGGCTTTGCTAGCGATATCTATGGACAAAATGTTTAAAAAAGGATGCAAAGAGCTATTTCTGGAAGTAAGAGTCTCTAACAAACCTGCTCAGGCTCTTTATCGCAAATTTAATTTTGAAGTTGTCGCTAGGATCCCTGCTTACTATGCTGATGGTGAGGATGCATATATAATGGCAACAAACCAAAGCTTATGTTTTCCGATCTTAGAACATATACTTCCCGAGTTAAATCGATTCGAGATCCATGTTGATTAAGTATGCATATACTCGATATTGACGAAAAGAATGGTATCATAGAGCTCCAAGTCGAAAATGTCGACGATTTATTCGTATTATGGAATTTTATCCGCAAAGGCGATCTCTTAGAGGCAATGACAAGTCGAAAGGTCAAGTTTGAGAGCGGAGAAAGCGAAAGAATAAAAATGCGCCTAGTAATCTCCGTAGAAAAAATAAGCTTTCATGATACCCTAGAAACATTACGTGTAAGTGGGCGAATCGTTGAGGGACCTGAAAAATTTGTTTCTTTAGGCACATATCACACAATACAAATTAAGAGAGGCATGAAAATAAAAATCATACGCGAAGGCGGCTTAACTCAAGCTGATCTAGAAATATTAAAGGAATCAGACTTACTATCAAAGATAAACCCCGTAATTATAATTGCTGTAGAACGTGATGAAGCTACAGTAGGGTTGCTACTTGGTACCGGCCTAAAAATTATACAAACGATATATCAAACTGTCTCTTACAAGGATTCAACTAATGCAAAAACTCTAAAACATATGTTCTTTAAACAAATAACCGATGTTATACGTGAAATACTTAATCAATATAGAAACATCGATGGAATAATTGTTGGGGGGCCAGGCCTGACAAAAAATGAGCTTTCAGATTATATCAAAAATACTATTGAAGGATCCGAAAAAATACGCATCATATTGGACCAAGCGAGCTCTGGTACTGTTGCTGGCATTTATGAATTAATGCGTCGAGGGGTGGCCCTAAAAATATCTAAAGACATACAAATAGCTAAAGATATGCAATACTATGAAGAGTTTCTTATGCACTTAGGAAAAAATGACGGTCTTATCGCCTACGGCCTCGATGATGTATATACCGCTACTATGTGGGGGGCTACAAAGGTTATCATGGTTAACATAGACTTAGTCAATACTATTGATGAGTCTATTAGAAATCGTGTTATTGAAATCATCAAGACCTCTCAACCACAAAAATGTTATATTAGAATTATATCTAGGACACATCCATTATTTGAGAAGATAAAAAATTTTGGAGGAATAATAGCCTTACTAAAATTCAAGATACATCATTAGGGATAAAACATGATAAATGACGACGAAAGCAATAACGACTGGATTCTTATTTCAAAAGGCGCAGAAGCGACACTTTATCGAGGTACTTTTTTAGGGTTTCCCGCTATCAAAAAAATACGACACCCTAAGCATTATCGAATACCTCAGCTTGATATAGTCCTCCGCCGAACACGTACCCGCCGCGAAGCCCGCCTTTTAGCAATATCCAAAAAAATTGGCGTAAATACTCCATTCGTTTTTGACATTGACCTATTGAATTGTACTATCATTATGGAATATATCGATGGAATACTTATGAGAGATCTCGTTTCTATCCTAGAAAAAAATAATTTGATCGACCGAGCAAAATATCTTATGAAGAAGGCTGGACAGATACTTGGCTTACTTCACATAAATAGGATACTTCATGGAGACTTCACTACATCTAATATTATCGTATCTAATCAAGAAGATCTCTTTGTAATAGATTTTGGTCTCGGAATGATATCTATGACTAACGATCCCGAAGACTATGCCGTCGAACTTAGAGTCTTTAGTCGTAGCCTAGAAATATTCCACACAAGTAACTATGATAAATACCTAAACAGCTTTTTAGAGGGTTATCGAGACAGTAATGGTTCAGAAACAGTCATACGAAGATTCTTCGATATATCCATGCGAGGACGATATGTATCAGAAAGAAGAACCAAAAAAACGTTTATTCCGCATAATAAAGATAACAGCAAAAACTAACAAGTCTATCTGGATGCAACATTCTCTATTTTTTGAATAAGATCATCCATTTTTGATTCAAAAATTATTCTGGCCTGCTCAAATATCTCTCCGATAGAGAGCTGCCCTATAAGATCGATCTTAAAGATAAACTCATCATTACTCGGTATTACCTTCAAGGCTCTCTCGGAACATGCTCTCTCACATAATCTGCAGAGAGTACAGTCATATATCCCAATCCCCTTTAATACAGGTTTTCCTAATTCCATTCTTAGACAGCTAAATGGGCACGCATCAATACAGGCACCACATGCAGTACACGAATCTGCTACTTCTATTCGAGGAAAAATCTTATATGCCACTGTGGATACTGGAGACCATTTTGCGTGATCTTTTCCCCTACCAACTTTCGCTATACACTCCACATCTATCTCTTGATTTTTACCAAGCTTTACTATCGGTATCCGTCCATATACTGGACTGACAGTTTTTTTATCTACGGCCTTCAGATCCGATGAATATACTACCATTATGTCTTCTCCCTCATTTTTCTTAGTTAGCCTAAGCCTAGCTGTCATCCTTGTTAATCTCTTTAGGTCTGGCTTTGTTGCTGCTGCTTCCTCTTTTAGATCCAATTCTGAGCTATCTACCCTAAGCGGGATCAGTCCTAGTCTCTGCGCAATAACTTCGTCTGGTATCACAGATGTATTCTGGTTAATATATACGTCGTGTATTGCCAATGTGACTGTTTCGCTGAGAATTATTCTTCTTAACGCGTTCATTATATGTATATCTACACCTTTTATGTGAAACTCATAATGATTACCAGACTTTATTATCAGCTCACAGCTCACCATATAAACCACTCCAACACTCTAACACTTTCGAGAAATATAGATAAACTACAGTATAAAATGCTTACACTTTTTCATAGTACTATTTCTTCAGTTTTTTTACTCTCTCCTCGAACTTCATTTTCTCTAGCAATGGCAATATTTCATCGGGAACAAGATGTCTCCATTCCTTCCCTTCAACTATCAGATTTCTAATAACGGTGCCAGAATATCTGTCCCTATTAATTTCCTTTATGACATGGACCGGAATGTTGTGGCTCTCGAATAGTGTTACAACTAGGCTGTTACCTGAATAAACAACATCAAATCTTGGGACAAGCGCCATTACGTGACGAGGCCATAATATGTTATTATGTATATCTGGAACCCCACAAATTATACATCTATCCACTAAATTCTTCTTCTTAAGAAAATACCAAATAATTTCTATACGCTCGCCACATGTAAGCGGATTATGATATGTATAGTTTTCCTGAGCTGAACCAATCGCAATTATAATCTCATCCTCTCTTTCTAAAATATACTCTATAGCATACTCATGCCCTCTATGAAATGGCTGAAATCTTCCGACAAACAGTGCACGCTTCAACACAGACACCAAAGCATCCAATTTGCTAATAATTTTATTATCTGAATAAATCTATGGTATATTCAGCCAAATTGAAAAAAATGTTTATGGTGTTATAACCTGTCCGAAGAAGAACATTATGCGATAATTGACCACTTTGGTTCATGGAACGTAGGAGCCTTTATTGTCGCAACGAACAACTTTACAATAGTTGGTGAAGGTTTTAGACCTCAAATACTATCACTCATAGAAAAAGTACTAAACGCCCCAGTTATTGTTCAGCGAATCTATGATGAGGACCTCATAGGA
>JAUQYS020000195.1:0-1969 GCA_030587585.2 Candidatus Njordarchaeota archaeon | reverse complement strand
GATGCATGCATGATGGAGCACAAGATGCATAATGAAACAATAGCTAGACTTAAAATATTGACAGAGATTATTTTGAGCGATCCAGAATTAAAGAAAAAAATATACGAGGAAATTAATAAGTAAGTTTTTTCTACTGTTATATCTAGCGTCAGTGTCGCAAAATTAGCTTTATAGCCCCTTTTTATGGCTTCTAATCAACAACACTATGCAGAAGAGAAGACAAAAATACATATACCAAGAATGTATACTCAGTAGATGTATTTGGGGAGAGGAAGGAGAAATCAATATCATACTAAATAACGGTAAATATGATTCTCTAGCCAGATTATAGTAGCTTTTCTATGTTGTCTTCGCCATGTTCGTGAGAATATTCTCCGGCTCTTATATTTCTATGAAAAGATATTTTTTGAGATACCAAAGCTATTATTGGTGTCCATTTCATCTCTTTGGCTGTTTCTATAATTCTTTTTGCTTCACTTTCAGTTAGCCTAATTTTTCCTGTCGAGGAATACTTTACTTGTATTCCAACATCCACATTTCTAATCCTGACATATATATCGAAAGCCCCCCTACTGTCATGAGAATAATATGGAATATGGCCCCTTCCTATCAGATAATTTCCAACAATACGTTCCGCCCAGTGTCCAACGATGAGAACTTCTGTGGGCTCTACGCCCATAATTATCTGCTGTACATATCTACCAAATAATGGATCTACAAGCTCATATCTCGCATTTTTTGGTTTTAGAATTCCCATTCTCAGCATGTCTACGGCAGCGATCCTCTCTTCAAGCGATAAAGCTTCCTTATTTATTACCTTTTTGAGAGCCTCTAGATATTTTTTTCCAAGTGCATATATTTTTTTGATATAGGAATCAAATATTGGTGCAAGAAATTCATATAGTTTTTCTTTTGCCTCTATTATAGTTCGCCTATCGATTTTTCTGGAAGAATATATTTGATGGCCCATATATTGGATATAGAATGGATGATGACCAGCCGCATCTACAATATTCTTTGCTGTTAATTCATCGATTTCCATACCTCCATACGAAAATAACTTTTTAAGCATCTCGACAGAATCTTTTTCTTCGAATGGGCCCAAATATATAGTCTGAAATCTTCCTCCCCAAACATCTAGTGCATCCATCAGGGGCTCTATTACCGAACCACATACAATATAGCTTATTCTCCTTCCTTCAGCATATCCCCTAAAAAAACCAAATATATCTTTGTCATCAAAATTTGCGAGAAACCCTTCATTCTTAACTCTGGAGGGCAATAAGTGAAATTCGTCGAAAAGCAAAAATAGCCATTTATTTTTTTGTTTTAGCTGCTTATCGAGCTCTTGAAAAAGTTCGCTTAGAATTCCTCTTTTCCTCACAGCAGTAAATGTTTCCGATAGATCCATATCATGCTTTTTTAGTGTCTCTACGATATACGATATTGGCTCCTCAATCACCTTTAGGTTTATATATATGGGCACAATGTCATCATACCTACTCAGTATATCCAGATACTTTAGCATTAGACTACTCTTACCGTACTTTAACGGAGCCACAATACAGAGAAGAAGCTTCCTCTTAACCTCTAAATTTCGAACAAGAAGATCTATTTCTTTATTTCTATTAAAAAATTTGTCTAGTGGAACAGCATCCTCAAAAATAAAGGGAGACTCTTCACAAACCACCAAAACCACCAAAACAAAAAACATCTTTAACAAATAATATTACACCCACTATAACTAGAAACATAAAAACCAAAAATAAGGATAAAATATTTGAGAAATCCTGGCCCCAAAAATACGTTGGAAACCACTAGAATATGTGAAATGCCCCCCTAAACAATATACGCACAGAGACTCACTATCACAACTTCATTAGGACAGCAAAGAAAATATAAGCGATCCCTATAAAGCTATGCTAATCGATCTGAGTACTATTCCGAGAAAAAGATGCATACCAAAATA
>JAUQYS020000273.1:0-2538 GCA_030587585.2 Candidatus Njordarchaeota archaeon | reverse complement strand
AGTCTTTTCTTTAGCTTCTCTGTATCGACATTACCATGTACTTGCGCATGAACTTCTGTGCCTTCTGGTGTTGTTCTTATTTCTATAGAGTACCCGCCCATACCTCCCTCTAGCGGTATATCGAAGATATCTCCAATGTCACCAAAAAAGTCATCAAAGAAACCATCAAAAAACCCTCGTTTACGTTTCTTTGTCATTATTATCACCAGTCTCTCTCTGATTAAAGATTCTATAATGTTTCTTTTTTAAGCCATTCTTTTTTGATAGCTAGTATGGATGATGAGCCTTACCCTCACGGATAGATGAAGAGAAAGAGCTCTCTGATCTAAATATTTTTTCTTTAGTTCAACTCACAGCTCCAAATATCACCATATAACCTTATTCGGAGAACCGGATACATTCCTTTTCCTGTTATCTCTATACTCGCGATAAATTCGTCTTTGATTTTTTCGAATATTATTTTCATGAGCTTATCCAGTGACGATATGTTTTTTCTTTTTATTATTCTCCACGATTCTCTCAACAAGCTATAAGTGGATACTATTATTTCATGTAGATAATCATCCATAAGTACATGTTTTAGAATTTCTCCGGGAGACATCTTAGTATCCCTAATAAACTTGTATCTCGTAGAGATATCTCGTCTCCCCATTCGAATATTATCTACTACCTGAGAATATAACTTCATTATGGCTACCTCATACTGTCCCTTTTCGAAATATGATCTTATTTCCAAAAATGTTGCTGGAATCATATTGTCTATCCTTTGAATAATGGCGATACTTGCCAGAATCGCAGAATTATAAAATTCTTCGAGAGCAATATCTATGTCTTTGCGAAGCACATCATTTAAACCTAAACCAAAAGAAACGAATGCCTGTTCTAATGTCGAGTCAATAGCATCTTTCGTACATGTATATTTCTGATCTTTCAACTTTTTAAAAAAATCTTCACCATGAGCGTAATGACCTTTAATCACGGGCAAAACATTCAGTGGGAAGCCCTTACGATATTTTTCTTCAAACTCTATTTCATCAAAAATATTAACATTTATCCTTAGTTTTAGAATATGTTGATAATCAAACTCAATATTGGACAATAATACGTACAAATCTACTGGAACCTCGCTTAGTACTATCGATATGTTTATTGTATCAAATTCTGGATCAAAATTATCCTTATCTAATATTTGGCCCCAGACAGATACTCCTCGTAGTAGTTCCTTAAAATATCTTATCGCGACATTTGCCGCTACCTTAGCTATATAATCTATGTCTAGTACATAATCTATTTCGAACACCAGGCCCTATTACGCTATTTTAAATACATCCCCAAGATTTGGTACCTCGACATCAAAACCGAATTCCTCGCGAATTTCTTCGGCAAATCTAAGGCAATGCTCCTCCTCACCATGAACAAAAAATATTTTTTCGGGTGATTTAAGTTTCTTTAAAATATGCTTAAGCTGTGATTTTCCAGCGTGAGATGTTAAATCAAAGTAATCCACATGAGCATTAACTTCTACTTCTTTTCCATCATAATATATTTTTCGCTCATTAAGGACTCTATGTCCCAATGTTCCAGGTATTTGATACGACACAAAGATTATCCCATTTTTATCATCTCCAAATATTTTCTCTAGGTACCATCTACTCCACCCTCCAAGCAACATACCGGCTGGTGCGACGATTGTTACTGGTTTCTTGATATATTTTCTTCTCTCCTTAGTTTTTCTCATCCATCTCGCCCTGCTGGATGCCTCTTTAAGCGCCTGCCAGTTGCAAATCAATTCTGGATGCGCTAGTAAAATATTCGTAGCTGCTTGTGACATTCCGTCTAAAATTATTGTGCCATCATAACCGTAAGCTATCAGAGTTATTAATACTTCTTGTGATCGTCCGACAGAAAATGCTGGAATAAGACATACTCCTCCTTGTTCTTTTGTTATTTTCTTCACAGTTTTTACTAATTTCCTCTCTTCTGTTCTTCTATCTGGATGATCCTTATAAGAATATGTTGTTTCCATAATAACAATATCGGCATCTTCTACTATGTCTGCGCCTCTAGTAAGCCAAGCATCAGAAAGATTTATATCTCCCGTATACCATATTTTCTTGCCTTTTACTTTTAGCAAAATAGATGCTGAGCCTGGAATATGTCCAGCGTTAAGTAATGTTGCTACACAATCCTCATTTATTCTGATAGGAGCATTATATTTGAGAGGAACGCTAGAAGACATCATTCTTTGAAGCTCAGGGACACCAAAAGGCAGCTTGGGGCCTGATAGTTTTATCATATCTCTTATAAGTAAGTCAGAAAGCTCCAATGTTACGGGCGTGGCTATAACTAATGGCTTATAGGCAGAAATAAACAACCATGGCACAGCTCCACTATGATCTATATGTGCATGAGATACTATTACTGCAGATACCCTAGATGGATTTACTTTTATAGGCAGATCTGGTTTTTTCGAGTCTGGTGAGCTACCATAGTCTAACAGCACTATTTCATTATCCATATTTACTGCTATTGCTGAGC
>JAUQYS020000011.1:0-2315 GCA_030587585.2 Candidatus Njordarchaeota archaeon | reverse complement strand
ATTATAGTCTGTGGAATGCCAAGCCTTCAAGACATATCGTTTATTGCGGCATATCACATAATAAAACATCCAGAAATAATAGTGGCGCTAATATGGAGCATCGGTGTGTTTTCTCTGGGCTATATTGGTTATGGACTGGAAATAGCGATATGGGGAGTATTGGCCTATGTTATGCTTATTCTTTTTGTATCGTTTTTTAGGCGGGAATCAAAATATGTTGTTATATCATAGGTTTTGGTGATTGGTTATGCTGGTTGTTTTTGTTGGTTTGGATGCTGCTGGAAAAACATCGATAAAAGTATATCTCGAAACTCTTGACTTAGACGCCGCTAAGAATACTGTTATGAGTAATCATAACGAGACATATGAGAGGGGAAGTCTCCGCATAGAAGTTTTTCCTGGCCAAGAAATTTTGAGATTCAAGGAGCCCCTATATGCCACTTTCTTTCCAGCCGTAGATAAAATTGTTTTTGTTGTTGATGCGTCTAACCGTGAGAGATTTAAGGAAGCGAAAAAATACTGGGAATTTCTAAAACACATGATCGATAAGTACTGTAGTAAGACCCCTCAATTAATAGTATTAGCCCATAAACAAGATCTAAAAGAATCCGTTCTATCTGATGTAATTCTTAACGAAATTTTCGATCAGAAAGATATAGGCAAATACAAAATTATTCCCCTAGAGACTAGCATATATGATCCCATAAGCATTAGTTTGCTTCTTATGACTATCCATGATGGCAAAAATATTGGTTTAGATAAAATAACAGAATCTTTAAGACAGAGAGCTAAAGCAGATGTTGCGTTTGTTTTTGATGGACATGTACTCCCAATATCTTACAGCTCAGCTGGCAGGGACATAAGACCAATAAACCTTATCAGCGATGTGATATGTAGTTTGGAGAAAATAGGGACTATAAAAACATTTGTTAGTGTTTTTGAGGATGAAAGCAACATAATCGCGGTTAGCAAAAAGATAGATTCCGAACGCGTAATAATAGGTGTATATAACTATAGGGAGAATACCAAGAATGTCTTAGATCTTTGTATCCAAACGTTAGGATATTATATCAAAGAGATTAGAAAGAGAGCATGGGGAGGTTGGTAGCTTTGAGTATTTATGATATACTACTGCTTCTGATCCTTGCAGTATTTTTCTTATTTCTTCCAACATTGGTTAGGGTTCTCTGCAAAAAAATTCGCGGCAAACTTTCCACGCCAAATATAGCAAGTAGATATCGGCATATTGAAGAAGCAATATCACAAGAGCTCATGGAGGAAAGCACGGCACCAAGTCTCCCCGATGAATATTCCCCAGAGTCAATACTACAGGTTTTCCAGTCACGAATTTTATTGGCCAGCAATCTGAGAAATAAAGACATTGAGTTCTTAGTTAATCTAGGGCTAGTATCAAAGACTGATGAGCTAATTTTTATTCGCAGAGAGATCTTGGAACAGATAAGAAACATTGAACAAGACCTAAAAAATGCAAACATTATTTACGCTCCCTATGACTTGATGGCTAGGAGAGGAATAATAAACATAATATTTTTTGAGATAGAGCCCTCATATGGACCAAGATATAAGTATGCAACAACACTAACAGAATACACACAAAGACTGCTTGTAGACAGATCATTGCTCACAACAATTTTCGTGGCGGAGGAAGACCAAATCATAGATACGGGATACAGCAGGGTGCTTATAAGGAGGATTCCGGGTGGAGAGAGAGGCTATAGCGGAATAGTGTTAGCCGAAATAACATATGGTTCTAATATTGATGAAATAAGAAACATTTTAAGCAAGATAGATCGAATACCCGCATCGGAAGACGAAGCCTCTCGCTTGGTATCAGATATACTTAGTATGGGCGGTATAGAGGATGCATAGGTTTATTGTGTGAGGTAAATGAGTAGTGATATAGATTTTAGTGATCTCATGATTTTTTTGACTGTATTTGGCTCTGAGCTTCCTTCAGTATTGAGGAACCCAAACAAAGTCAAAGATAGTCCTCGGGGAAAAATCTGGATAAATAAGGCCATATCGCTAGGCGTTATAGAGGTCGATGCTGATGGTAATCTGGCTGTTAATTGGGGTGGTCTTAGGGAGCTAAGAAAAAAAGTTAGGGAGGTTTTGGAGAATTGTTTGAAGTTTTTGGAGTCTTACTGATAGTAGTACTATATTTATTGTATCGTTTTTGGCCAAACCAGCTAGCTGAAGAAATGAAGAGGGACGTATTTGAGAATGTTGATGATAGTGTTCTAGAAAAATACGCTAGAATAAATTTGCTAAGGAAGAAGCTAAGTGGAAGATCA
>JAUQYS020000421.1:0-10344 GCA_030587585.2 Candidatus Njordarchaeota archaeon | reverse complement strand
TGATGAAGTGCATAAAGAATACGAAAATGTAAGTCTACCATGGTTGTATCAATTTTTAAAATTTTTATTTGTTTTTTTGTTTTTCTTGGGGCGTTGGCATGTTTTTCGCCCTTTGTGTCTATTGTAATACATAAAACTGTCTTTATGCCGACGCCCCCATTTTGGTTCAGTTTTGGATTGAGGATTGCTGTTTTGTGGTCTGTAGAGGCTATGGGGCTAAGTGAGGTTTTGCAAAATTAGAGTACTAGTTCTTATCAACAAAAACGCTACATCTATCCACATCTATCAAATATTTAAAGAATTTTTTGCTATATTGATTAAATATAACGAAGCCCTAGGCCCCAATAAGCCCCCTTCTGTTTCGGGCATTAAGCCCTAGCGGGATTATACTAAGCGGTCCACATCAGCTCGAATCATAGCTGATACTTCATCCCTTAGTCCCGGCGAAGAGGAGCTCGTTTCAACGCATCCTCGCCGCTTCTCTGCGGGTTATCTCGGAGCTCTTACCAGCTTCCTTCGCCACTTCATTGACATCGCGGCGAGGGCGTAGCGTTTCTGTGCTCCTCTGGGAACATCAATCCCCGCGACTTACGTCGCTTCGCTTCGAGGGACGGGAGACTTTCCACCCGAAAAAGGGGAAACCCGCTCGGGGCCTAGGGCCTATAATTATATACTATTTTATGTCGAAAAATAAAATTATTCTTTTGCATATCGGTTAAGTTGGAATCAGCAAAATCGAAACAAATTTTATTGTAATTTATAAATTTGCAATATCATAGAGAGATGATTAGTATCTACTGTGAGTGCGATGGTATTCGAGAAATATGAACAAGTCCTCCGAAAAGAAACTCAAAGATTACTAAGAATCCGCAAAAAACGAAAAAGAAAATTTACGAGATATATGTCATGGCGATGGGTTAAGCTAGGTGATAATTGGCGCTATCCCAGAGGAAGAGATAACAAAGCTCGACTTCAACTTAAAGGCCGCCCATCCCTAGTTAAGATCGGTTATCGATCTCCACGACTTGTCCGTTTTCTACACCCATCGGGAAAATATGAAGTCATAGTAAGGCGACTTGAAGATTTATATAATATCGATCCTTTAGTTAATGTTGTAAGAATTTCTTCCAATGTTGGTGGAAGAAAAAGACTTGAAATTATAAAATTTGCTGAAAAAATAGGAGTCCGAGTTTTGAATCCCGGTAAAATACCCGAAGTCGCTCCTATCAGCGCCCCCTCTGAAACTGAAATTGGGGAACTTGAAGAGCTAACTAAAGAAATCGAAAAAGAAGTAGAATCTATAGAAACAGAGGAGTTAGAATCTGCTCTCGAGCATGAACTAGAAAAAATAGAGAAGACTGAAGAAGAGAAAAAAGAACCCTCCGAAGAAAAATCCTCTGAGTCAGATGTACTTGAAAGCGAGCTAGAAAAAGAACTCGAAAAAATCGAAGATTTTTCCAATCAAGGTGAATAATTATGGCTAGAAAAATTCTTTCTCAAAAAAGGATAGCAGCTGAAATTCTAGGATGCGGGATAAATAGAATCTGGATAGACCCCGACGCCATGGACGAAGTCGAAACTGCTGTCACTCGCGATGACATTAGAAAACTAATAAAAGAGAGAAAAATTTGGAAACATCCAATTAAGGGAACATCACACCACCGCGCAAATATAAGAGCCGCAAAAAGAAGAAAAGGACGCAGAAGAGGACCCGGTAAGAAAAAAGGCTCAAAAAAGGTACGATCTGGAGGCTCATATGTTTGGGTCATAAAAATAAGGGCTATTAGGAGAATGCTTAAAGCTCTTAAAAACGCTGAAATAATAACACCAGGCACATATTGTAAGCTTAGAAAAATGGCAAAAGCTGGTGTCTTTAAGAGCAAAGCACATATTGTCAGTTATATCCGAGAACACAATCTAAATATCAAGCCTATTCCTAGTGATTGGAAAAAAGAAATATTACTAAAATACGGTGAGAAAAAATGAGAAGAAAAAAATATGGTAAGACATATCGCGTTCCATGGCGCAGAAGGCGCGAAGGAAAAACAGACTATCATGCACGATATAAAATGTTATTATCTGGAAAAACCCGAGCAGTTGTTAGAAAAAGCTTGAAACATATAACAGTTCAATTTGTGACAGCCGAAATAGGCGGAGACAAAACACTATCATTTACTAAATCTATCGAACTGAAAAAATATGGCTGGGAATATAATTGCGGAAACATCCCAGCAGCATACCTTACTGGATTTTTGGCCGGCCTTAAAGCAATTAAAAATAACATAGACGAAGCAATACTAGATATAGGCCCTCAAAGATCGACACGTGGATCAAGAATTTACGCAGCACTCAAGGGCATTATCGACGCAGGAGTTTCCATCCCTCACAACGAAAAGATATTCCCCCCACCAGAGCGCATATTAGGTAAACACATAGAAATCTTTGCTGATAAATTAAAGAAAAACGATAAAGACTACTACAAAAGGCAATTTGGTCAATACATATCCAAAAAAATAGAACCAACAAAAATTTCAGAACAGTTTATCAAAGTTATCAAAAATATAGTTAAAGATTTTAACGCCAAAATACCAGATTGGATAGGAGAGGTGAAGTAGATGGTTATCCGAGTTAGAGAGATCCCCAGCGAGTCTATACTTACGCCACCAGGAGAACTAGAAGTCACATGGAAACCACGAACATATATTGGTAAATTGGTAAAAGAGGGCCAGATAACCTCTATTCATGAGGTATTCTATTACACACATAAGATCCCAGAACCAGAAATTGTAGATTGGCTTATAGATAGGTTATATGGGTATATTCTCAATATAATCATCACGCAAAGAATGACGGATAGTGGAAGAAAATTTGGTTTTAGAACCGTAGTGGTAATCGGAAATAAAGATGGACTTATAGGTGTTGGTAAGGGTGGAAGTCCCGAATTGCGATTTTCAATACAAGAGGCTATTAATAAGGCCAAAAAAAGCATAATTCCTATCGTCAGAGGCTGTGGTTCTTGGGAGTGCCGATGTGATCTCCCCCACTCCGTGCCATATAGAGTCTATGGAGAAAGTGGAAGCGTACGTGTATATCTCATCCCTGCACCACGTGGAACCGGACTCGTAGCAGGAGAGGCTGCTAAGCGCGTATTAGAACTAGCTGGCGTACAAGATGTTTACACAAAAACGCTTGGCCGTACGCGTTCTGCTATAAACTTCATCTACGCAACATATGATGCACTAAGGAAGCTATATAAAATGCTATAACCCACTTCATCAAATATATTTTCTATTATTATTCTATATTCGCATGATATGACCTCATAGTTTCCTCAGTTAGTCCAAATCTATTCGCTATTTCTGCAACAATCGATTCAAATATTATTAGTACTGCTATCTCGAACGCCGGGATAAACATATTAACCTTGTTAACATCGATTGCGAAGAATTTTTTTCTATCCCCCACATCGGAGAGCTCTAGATATATATCAGAGAGTTTTGCTATTGTACTGTCTCTATTTCCCACAACGCCTATTATTGTCATGCCCGTTTTTTTAGCTTCTTCAGCTAAAATTTTTGGTATTGGAGCTTCTCCAGAACCAGACATAACAGTTAAAATATCATCTGGTCTCCTAATTATCCAGTCGGATATCCCACTAACTAGCAGACCTAAATGCTGAAATCTTATAGCAATCATCCAGCATATGTGTTCTAAAAGCCCTAGACCCGAAAAAAAGCATATTTTTTTGTTTTCTTTTGCATTAACGTAAGTATTTATAATTTTCTCTAGTTTGTTTTCATCCTTGAGTAAATTATCAATAGATTTTCTACAAGCATCAATAATTATCATTATTGTGTTCCTGAAACATTCGACGGGGTCATCGTCACATTTTATGGTCGATACAAGCCCAATACCATATAATAAAGAAGCGAATTCGTTTACTGAGCCCATAGGCGCAAGGGGCGACTTATACTTTCCCGATATTTTTCTAGCCATGTAATCCAAAGTATCGAGTATCGGCTTGCCTGGAAGATAAATAGACACATCAGCTAGACGATCTAATTTCGATTTTCTTGTCGCAGTAAATGCTACCAACGTGGCGCCTCGTTGTATACTTAGCTCCGCATATAGAGTAGTTGTTTTTGTCCACCCACTTCCCGAAAAAGCAAAAACAACATCTCCTGGATTCACAGGTTTAGCTAAAATGTCTCCTATAACTGACGCTCTTATACCATGCATTTTAAGTAAATCAGCGAAGAATTTACCAGCTAATCCAGATCTTCCCATACCAACAGTATGAGCCATTTTTCCTCTTTTTCTCATATCATCTAATAGCATACTTAGATATCTTATCGTCTCTGATTGATACTCAATAATGTTTCTAACCGATCTTTCGGCGATATTTAGTAGCAGACTTGCCGCATCTTTAAATACTTCTAACATCGACATCACATTTTTCCCTAAAGATAAAATATTTTTTTCTATCTATCTGAATGCGATATAATTATTACCTGAGTATCATTTGTGATTAAAAAATGTGGATCGGTGTTGAAATCCTACCAAATAGTAGTAATTTGGTAATAAGAGAACTTTCCACAATATTGGAGAGAGAAATCAAAAGCTATGAATGTTATGGCGATCTTCTAATATTTGATGCTTTTGATATAGTAGAAGACGTAACAAGGATAATACTGTTTTCCCGCAGTGTAAAAACTGTTTATGCGATACCACTTAAATTCATTTTTGAGAAACCCGAGGATCTGTATAAAAATACTCTTGAAGCTAATTGGAGCTCTTTCTTTGATCCAAGTCTTACATTCGCGGTAGTTCCCTTAACAACTACTATTGACCGCGTTACGGTAGGAAAACATGTTGGACAAGGTATTGTTGATTCATTCCTAAACGAAATAAATCAGCGGCCAAAAGTTAATTTAAGATCTCCTGATATTAAGATAGTAGCTAAGATCATTGACAACAAATGCGTTCTAGGTATAGACCTTATCGGATTTCAACTCAATAATTATGATGCAATTGTTTCTAGGCTTCCTGTTTTGACTTTCGACATATCTGAAACAAAATCATATTCAGAAATTTATCATTTTGGCATATGTGAATCGACTTATGAGATTCTAAAATTCGTCCCACTTAAGGACAGAATAGTTAATACCACTTTCGTGTCACTAAAAATTATAGACCAAGAGAAAATATTGCGACTATTAACAACGAAGTGGAAGAAAAAATCTGGAACTATAATATGCTTCGACGACTATCCCGATAAAATCGAATTCAAATATGACATAAAATCTCTCGATATAACCACACTAAGAGACAACATAACAAACTACTTGGCATCAAATTTAGTGGCTAAATTCCCAACAAAAACAGCCCACGAAAAAGCCATAAAAAAAATTTTAGATACAATAAGAACTAACAGAACATGGGAAAAATTCACTATTTTCTGCCGAAATGAATTTATTAATAAATTTGCAAATTTTGAAACAAAAAAAATAGTATCACTAAATATCAGAGGTATAGAATCATCTATGCTGAGTATGGTGATTTAAAATATGGCTCAAGAAAAAAAAGAAGTTATATTAACCAGCGCTAATAGAAAGACAGCCATAGCGAGGTGCATATTGACTCCTGGCAAGGGCATAGTACGTGTTAATGGCCGCCGACTAGAAACCATTGGAAATAAATATATACGCCTAATAATAGCGGAGCCCCTATTGCTTATAGGCGATTTGGTAAAAAAAATAAACATTCGAATAAAAACGCACGGAGGAGGCATAATATCCCAGGCATATGCTGCCCGCTGCGCCATAGCTAGAGCTATTCTAAAATATTTCAACGACCCAGCTATTGAAAACTTATATCGTAGCTATGACCGATACTTACTAATAGAGGATATTCGTAGAAAGGAAATGAAGAAATTTGGCGGACCCGGCGCACGTGCGAGATTCCAAACAAGCTACAGATAGGTTTCATTTTACACAAAAATTATTTTTTCTAAGTCCTTAATTCTATTGCTCCTTTTTGACATTGAAATCACTAAATAAGCGGCATTTTACTTAGTTTCTTAGATATGTAAAGCGTTAGGAAATCAATCACTAGTATCAACACTATCAAAAAAAGCCCTGTTGCGGCCGCTTTTCCTAAAAGCTCAGGATACGCGGCACCTAGCTCTATGTACTGATATATTGTAAACGTCATTGTTGCAACTCCCTCAAAAAAGCTTTGCGGTACTCCAAAATTATATCCCGTCGTAAGAATTAGGGGCGCCGTCTCGCCAAGAATCCGACCGATAGCTAATAAACACCCCGTTACGATCCCTGGTGCTGCCATTCGTATCGTTATATTCCATGTTGTTTCCCATTCTGATGCACCAAGAGCGTAAGAGCTCAACTTTATGTCTTTCGGTATTAGTTTTAATGTTTCTTCGATAGTTCTTAGCATTATTGGTATCATCATCAGCGATAATGTTAGTGTCGCGGATAGTAAGGAAAATCCTAGGCCGATAATGTAGACAAAAAGGTAATATCCAAAGATACCAAACACTATTGATGGTACTCCCGCCAAAACATCAATAAGGAAATCTATCATATCCCTGATTTTTCTGTTTTTTACGAATTCTGTCAAATATATTGCAGTTCCTAGGCATATGGGTAGCGAAAAAGTAACAGACACGACCATTAGAATCAAGGAACCTAAAATCGAATTGAGAATCCCACCCTGCTTTCCCAAATTTTTAGGATACTCCACAAATAACTCAACGGATAAGTACCTAGCTCCTACCTCCAACAACTTAACGATGATAAGTATAAGCGGAGATAAGGATACCAAAGTTAAACTCAGTAATATACAGAAGGCTATCTTGTCCTTCCTTGCTTTTTTTCCTTTCATCTTTTTCCCCACTTCTTTTCGATCGAATATATTATGTATCGAGACACCGATACGAATAGTATAGATATTACTAAAAGCATAAATGCAACAGCAAAAAGAGCTGAAGTATGATATGGATCTCTTACCGATGCACCAAACTCATTAACTAAAACACTAGTCATCAGGTAGCATGGGTCGAATAGAGATTTAGGTATAATAGCTACATTTCCTGTAACCCACAAAACGGCCATTGTTTCGCCAATCGCTCTACCTATGCTCAATAATGTTGCGGCTGCAACACCAGGAAACGCAACCTTAAGTGTGACCTTGAAAGCCACCTCTGAACGCGATGCACCAAGCGCGAATGCCGACATTTTTAGCTCCTCGGGAACCAACTTCATAACCTCGATAGATATCGCCGCAATTAATGGTATTATCATTATCGCAAGAATTATTCCTGCAGCCATCACCCCAAATCCTCTTGGTTCTCCACTAAATACTGGAACAAACCCAAGATACGTCTTAAGGAATGGTTGGACAATTTCTCTTAGTATTGGAACTATAAATAGGAGTGCCCATAGGCCGTAAATTATTGAGGGAATACTAAAGTTCACCTGAAATAGAGCTTCGAGTAATTCTCTCATTTTTTTGGGGCTGAATTCTACTACAAATAATGCTGAAAACACACCAAGCGGAACAGCTATAATAAGAGCTATAAGAACTACCAATATCGAGCTCACAATGAATGGGCTCATACCGTATTTTCCTTCGTTAGGATTCCATATGTCTAAGAATATTTTTAGGCCGTTTCTTAAAAATATCGGTGCTGCTCCGATAGATATCATAATAGCAATAAAGATTATCACGGAGGACGCTATACAACAAGATAGCAACAACATTTTCTTTCCTATTATCTCCTTTATGTTTTTCATCACTAAGTCACCAAGATATCATTCTCCTAATAGACCAAAAATAAAACTCAGAGCAAGCGTATGCAATTTTGTTCCAGCCAACTCTACGTATCCTACATCCCTCACAATATCACTGTTTTGGCCTCCATCAGGATCTAAAACCCAAGCAATAAATTCTAAAACATGTTTCTTTTTTACGATAAAATCTACGTCTACAACAAAATACAGAGCCCTTGTTATAGGATATGCATTAGAATAATTAGTATCAAACAGTGATGCATTCATAGAAGAAATATTCCTCATCGCCGCATTTTTTACCGTATCGGGATTTGGTAATACAAACTCATCAGTGGTAGGATTTCTTATCTTAGCCACAGCAACAAGATCTTCTCGTGCAAAAGCTAGACCAACATATCCAATAGCATTTGGGTTATTTCTCACATTTATGAGTACTTCTTGATTTCCATTTCCGCTTACGAAACTCGATATTTTAGGCCAAGAAATAACCTCTCCGTATCCTAAACTCCATGAAGGATCTAAGGATAACCACTTGGAAAAAACCTCCGTCGTGCCCGATTTATCAGCCCTAACACAGACAACTATCTCTCCTTCAGCATTAATCTCTACACCGAAAACTCTTTCAAAATCCTCCCAGAGCCTTATCTTTCCACTAAAAATAGACACAACCATCTCGCGTGTCAGTGAGAGAGACTCATTTATATTTTTATTCGCAACAATAGCAACACCATCTAATGCAACCGCTATTTCAGTCAAATCTGGGAAAGCAGTTTTATGCTCACACTCAAGAGGATGACTTGACATTCCTATATCCACAGTATTTTTTGCTGCGGCAAGAATGCCCATACCCGAGCCTCCACCCGTAACTTCAACGCTAACTCCATCCATGTACTCCATATATAAGCCAGCCCATCTCTGAGCCAGCGGAAAGACTGTTGATGAGCCCGCTAAAGTAATCTTCTTTCGAGGCGGATTAACAAATAGGTAGCATATAAGCAACAAGTCCAAGAATATCAATACCAATACCACTCGCTTTAAATTAAACAAAACTAATCCCTTTATCTTCCTAAACAAAAACAAAAAAGATAACTTAATCGATGTCTATATATGAGTCAAACAAATTAGCTATTATTGGAATAATTCGCACTAAATGTGCAACAGAGTATTCGGGCCTGTGAGGTAGCTAGGATTAGCCTGGCGGCTTTCGGAGCCGCATGTCGCGGGTTCAAATCCCGCCAGGCCCACCACAAGTTCCTATGATAAAACATGTCGGGGGATTGTCTCTGAAAATAATTCATTATAAATATCGTCTTTCTTTAGAAATTCTTCTATCGTATCTAAAGGCACTTCTAGTTTTATTATTCTTGTTCTTCCATATCTTCCAAAGGATACTATAGATGCTGATATAAGCCCTAACGTCTCTAATTCCGATATATAATCATTGAATCGTCTCAGACTTATTGTTGGCCGTCCAAGTTTCTCGGCAAAAAAATCAAAAACCCTCTTTACTCGGCCTGTTGTAAGCTTACCGTCACGTTTTCTAGACAAATAAACTATTGACACTAGAAGAAGCCGCTGGTTAGGAGGTAGTACCATAACTATTTCACCAACAAGATTTTTCTCCACTTCTTCGCACGCTTTTTTTACATGACTTATCGTTACAATATTCTCGGCGTTTCTATCCGCAATTTCCCCAGCAACTCTAAGAATATCTATAGCTCGCCTCGCATCGCCATCCCTAGCAGCTATAGCTGCCACATAGCGTATCGCTTCATCCAATATACTTTCCTCATAAAATGCTAGTTTTGCCCTTTGAGATAGTATATCATAGAGCTGTTGTTGGTTATATGGCTGGAAAATCACCACTTCTTCGGATAAGCTAGAAAGTACCCTAGCATCTAAATATTCTCTGAATCTTACATCGTTTGTAATTCCAATTATTGAGACCGCAGATGACCCTAGCTCGCTATTGAGCCTTGTAAATTGATACAGAATATCATCGCCAGAAAATTTTACTAACCAGTCGACCTCGTCAAAAACTACTGTAAACAGGTCAAATTTTTCTTCCAGTTTGTCTATTACCATTTTAAATATGACATCAACAGGCAGTCCTGATTTCGGTATTTTCAGTTTAAGATCTTCGGCGATTTTTATTAGTGCTCTATAGCTTGTCCGATAGAATCTACAATTCACGTATGAATACGAAAATTGTAGGTTTAGGTTTTTGGATTTTTCCTTCAGTTTTCTTAGTACTAATTTTGTGACAGCTGTTTTTCCTGTTCCGACAGGACCATATTCAAATATATTGCTTGGCTTCGTGCCTTTAAGAATATTAACCAGTATCCCGGCTACCTTGATTATCTCGTCTTCTCGATGCGGTAACCTCTCCGGGATATAATCAATCGATAAATACCGCTTTTCCCTAAACACACTTTTCCTTTGCAACATTTTATCAAAAAAATCGTCTAAAAAGCTCATAATGCATCAAAGGCTTAAACCATGGTCAGCTCACATACACAAATTTAATGCTAAA
>JAUQYS020000406.1:0-2242 GCA_030587585.2 Candidatus Njordarchaeota archaeon | reverse complement strand
CTGGCTGATAATCGAGTGTCCGCAGACACATCAAAGTGTCCGCATAGTCCCCGGTCTCTTCTCTCTTAAAATTGGAATATCCATATCCGCTTTTTGTCGTCGATTTGAGATATCTGTTGCGAGTCTGGCCAATATCACTCAGTTCTCACTCATCGATTGATTATCGCCACTTAGAAAGAACAAACAAGCCTACCTAAACGTTAAGGCCACCAAATAATTAGCCCAACAGTTCGCTAATTGCGACCTTAGAATGCTCATCAACAAGTATTATAGGAATTTTCTTGAGAACCGCCTACAGGAAATTAGAAAAGGTAGCGAAGGATACCCAAGCTTAACAAACATCATCATCAAGATTCATAAAGAAGAATAAGCTTTACCTCTATTGATTATGCCATCCTATAAAGAACGAGAACAATAACAAAGACAATCTTCCCCAAAGAACAGATCCAGAAAATTTCGAGTTTATCCGAGATACAGAATCACTAGCTATATCAATGTAGCTATCCTGTAGATATCTTACGATCTTCCGTGTTTCATCTTATAGGGACACCAACATCTTGGATTTGGATTTTAGTCTACATGCATTCTTTCCTTCTTCATTGCTTGATATGGAAATTTGTTTGCTTTATATCTCGTTTAACATATTATTTTATTGATTTGTTAGGACTAGAAATTCTGTTGTTAGGGATGACTATGGAGGATCTACTGGATAGAATAGAGATTAACCCCAGAGTTATGGGCGGTAAGCCTGTAATTAGAGGAACTAGGATTACTGTCGAGGCCATACTTAGGAGGCTTGCGGAGGGATTGAGCGCTGAGGAAATTCTGGAGGATTACCCATATCTATCCATAGAAGATATAAAGGCCGCATTGATTTATGCGGCTAAAGTTCTAGAGAAACACAAGATATTGGTTCATCATGGATAGGGGTAAATAATTGGAGCCGAAGAAATATCGTTTCCTTGTGGATGATTGTGTTGGTAGGCATGTGAGGAAACAAATAGCGTCGGAGCCTAGATTGGGCAAGGACAGCCTTCACGAGGAATCAAATTGTCCATTCGACCATTATGCATTTGGATATTTGATTTGTATATGTCTCTCTCTTGATGGTAATTTTTGACAGAGTTTGTTCACTTTTACTTGTTTTATGCCCATTATCAAGAGGTATCCAGAGGTGCTTTATCATTGGGTTTCCGTTTCACTAGGCACGCAGAGGATAAGATTCGAACTGAGCTACTGAAGTTTGGTATCGATAAAGTTGTTGTGATTGAGACTATTAGAAACCCTGACGAGACTCTGTATGATACAAAAACTGGGAGATATGTAGCGATTAATTATTCACGACGGATAGCCGTTATTTATGAGAGGAATTTAGAAATCTTAATAATAACCGTAATATATTGCGGTATTATTGATAGATTGGTTTCCTGGAGAAAAAGATCGGGTCGATGGGTATGAGCAAAAATATGGAGGAGAAAATCATCAGATACGATCCAGAGGCAGATATACTGGTGATTAAGATTGCTGAGGGACGTCTGCACGATGAGGTTCTCCTGGATAATGATGTGGTAATACAGTTTGATGAGGGCGGGAAAATAATAGGCATAGAAGTTTGGGATGCATCTAAAAGGGGCTTGAAAGAGATTAGTAGGCTACTAGAATGAGGAGTTGATGGATTATAATAGCTATAAATCAATTAGCTTCTCCTTTAAGGTCTGAATCGTCGTCCTTGTTTTTAGTAGGGGCTAGACTATGCTTGACTTATAAGATTTACTTTCACTCCATATTTTTTAAGGCGTTCAAAATCACTGTCCATAGTGACAAGCACTAAGTCATAAGCTTTGGCACAGGCAGCGATTAGAAGATCAGCATCTGGGATTAGCTCTCCTTTCCTTCGCAAGGCTTGGTAAAGGTTACAGTATTCAAGTATAACCTTATTATCTATGTCTATTACATCAAATGTTTTTTCCAGTCGGTCTTTAACTTTTTTTCTTTTTTCCTTTGCTACGCCTCGAAGAATCTCAATAACGGTTAGTACTGATATTGCCCCCATCTCAAATCTTTTATCCTTTATCATACGAATTATTATTGATGTGTCGAAAAGTTCCAATATTATCCCTTCAACCTAAAGTTTTTTCTGAACTCCTTTGATGCTTTTTCTATGTGCTCTAAATCTTTCCCATCAAGGAGTTCCACCAACTCTAGGAATGCCTTTTCTCTGGAAAATCTTTCATATTCATCA
>JAUQYS020000383.1:0-4692 GCA_030587585.2 Candidatus Njordarchaeota archaeon | reverse complement strand
TTGCACCCGACGGAATAAATCGAATAAAAGAAGCACTAATGGCAGTCTTAAACGAATTTAAAGACATAGAAGTAAGATATGAATCTGCTCCACGCTATTCTGTTTGGGTTGAGGGTTTCGAGAGATCTACTATCCGACGCCGCTTCGCCGAATTTGTTGATAAATTAGAGAATTACTTGCTATCATTGCCAGATGCCAATAAGTATAAGACCTTCATACAAGTAGCAGAAAGAAAAAAGTAGAACCAAAAATCCCCATCAATTTTTCCGTTTTTACCCATCACTTTGATTTTCTATGTTTGCGGTAGAGAGACCATTTTATTTTTCTCGGATCTCGTCCTAAAAGAAAATTTTTTCTACATTTGCCCGAGCAAAAGTTGTATACGCGTCCTCTCTTCGTTACATATATAAAACGCGTCGCGGGATTAGTAATTTCTTTGCCACAAAAGTTACACTTAACCATAATTATTCACCAACAAATATCGGATTTATCGGGACCTAGCCTTAACCTTTGGAACTTCTCTTTCCCACTCTCTCAACATTAGTATATCTCCTACTCTCACAGGGCCCTTTACGTTTCGTGTTATTATTCTGCCTTTATCCTTACCATGCATAATCCTGCAACGAACCCTAATTATCTCTCCCGCCCGGCCATAGCGTTCTGGATCTATCCACTCCACAATACAGGGCATACCTATTGTTTTTACTATTTCCTCTAGCTCCTCATCACTATAGCTTTCCAGTAAAGCCTCAGATTCTGCTATGCGCTTTCGCTCCTCCTCCGATGACACGTTATAACCCCTTACGACTTTCCAAGTCTTGCCTCGTTTATTTTTCTTATAATTCCATTTAATTCCTTTTCTAGTGACCCAGGAGATATAATTGCTACACTGCTTGCAGGTCTCTGAATACCTGCTGCTTTTCCTAGCTCCTCCTTTGACTTAACGAATATGTAGGGTATGTTTTTTTCTTTGCAAAGTGGAGGCAAATGCATTACAATCTCTGGCGGATTAACATCCATAGCTATTAGTACTAGCTTAGCTTGTTCTCTTTCGACGGCTTTCGTTACTTCGTTTACTCCCTTTCTAACAAATCCATCGGATTCTCTAATTTTTTGCACTATCTCAATAGCTTCATTCATAAGGGCCTCAGGGGCCTGCCAATCAACATATGACATTCTTACCCCCTCATCTATCACAGACTTCTACTAATTTATCTTTTTTAAACCAATATATTTCTCACTTCCATTTTTTCATATATTCTTGTTGTTTTTTTGTCATAGTATCTATTTTCTTGCCAAAAGCTCTCAGTGTTAATTCCGCAACTTTCATCTCCAAGTCACGCGGAACTTCATAGACCTTCTTCTCAAGATTATTAGCATTAGCTGCTATGTATTTTGCTACCAGTGCCTGTAGAGAAAATGATACATTCATTACTTCGCTGGGATGGCCCTCAGCACAGGCAAGATTTACTAAACGACCCTCACCCAACAAATACACTGATCTTCCCGTCTTCAGGATATATTTCTCAACACAATCGCCTATTTTCTCTTTTTTAATTGCCAGTTTCTCTAAATCCTTGAGATTTATCTCAACGTTAAAATGACCCGCATTGCATAGTATTGCTCCGTCCTTCATTTTCTGAATATGCTCGTATCTTATTACATCTATATTGCCCGTAGCTGTGATGAATATGTCCCCTACCAACGCCGCATCTTCCATTTTCATTACTTCAAACCCATTATAATGAGCTTCAAGTGCTCTAATAGGATCTACCTCTACTACTATAACCTTCGCGCCCAGCCCCCTCATTCTTTGAGCTATGCCCATCCCAACATAGCCATACCCCACTACAACCACAGTTTTCCCCGCGATCAATATATTCGTTGACCGTATTATACCATCTATCGCTGATTGACCTGTCCCAAATCTGTTATCAACGATCCTTTTTATCGTGGCATTATTTGTAGCTATGATGGGGAACTTCAGTAGACCCGAATTTTCTAGTGCTTTTTCTCTGATTACTCCTGTTGTTGTTTCTTCGGATCCGCCCCAAATGTTCTTTGCTATGTCAGAAAACTCTTCGTGAAGTAGGACTATAAGATCTCCACCATCGTCCAATACTATTTCTGGTTTTTTTTCCGCTATGACTCTTAATGCATTCCAATACTCTTGCTCAGATTCTCCTTTTTTTGCATAAACATCTATATCATAATATTTTACTAATGCTGCCGCCACATCATCTTGAGTCGAAAGCGGATTCGATGCCGCCAAGTATACTTCTGCACCAGCATTTTTAAGAGCTATTACTAAGTTAGCTGTTTCTTTCGTTACATGAAGACAAGCACAGATTCTTATTCCTTTTAGTGGCTTTTCGTGGTTAAATTCTTCGTCTATTAGTCGCAACGTAGGCATATATCTCCTTGCCCATTCAATACGCTGTTTACCTTTATCAGCTAATGAAATATCTCTCACAAAGTAATCCATAATAAATCCCTAAAACTCCTTGATTTCTATCCCTAGTTCACGCAGCTTTGGGAAAATCTTCTCAAACTCTTCTGGTCTAAGCTTTAGAGTATATAAATATCGCTCAGTTCTGAATTTTACTTTTACAATGTCACTATGTCGCTTGATCCTTATTTCTTTCGTTTTTTTAAGAATCTCATCTACCTCATCTATATTTGTAATCTCCTTCGGCATCAACAACACCACACATCATTGATATTTTTCAATTCCAATTAATCTTTTTAATTTTGGTTTAATTGAACAATATTTTTATACACAGTTACTTATGAAATCCATACCCGAAAGATTAAATTCTTTCCTATGCATACTAGAATGGTACTATAACTTTATCTAGTCTCCATAACGGCAGCACATAGCTATCTTCGGGGGATATCGGCGAGCCCCCATTTTTAAGCATTAATAATGTGGTCCACGCTATCATTGCTCCATTATCTCCATTCCACTTGTCTGGAACGGCAAATTTAACACTATGTTCTTCTGCTACGGAATTCATCATTTCTTGTAACCTCTTGTTGTTCGCAACGCCACCACACAGAAGAATTTCTCTTTTTTTGGAATGAACTAAAGCTCTTTCAGTAACCTCACATAGCATTGCGAATGCTACCTCTTGAAGACTTCTGCAAAGAGTTTTTATATTCACACCCTCATTTAGTGCTCTTCTAAGGGCTGAGAGAATTCCTGAGAAGGATAGATCTGTTCCTTTAACAACATAGGGTATATCATAGACTTCATCACTTTCCTCAGCAAACTTTTCACAAATATGCCCAGCTGGTGATGAATAACCAGCAGCACGCATAAACATATCAATAAGATTTCCAAGAGAAATATCTAACGTTTCGCCCCATATAACATATCGATTAGCCTCCTTCGATGTAATTACTGTATGCCCTCCCGAAACTAAAACTACAAGTGGATCAAATAGTCCCGTTAGTTTCTTTGCAATTTCAATATGAGCTATAGCGTGATGAATACCATACAAGGGCGCATCAAAGTATAGAGCAATTGTTCTCGCAAAAGTAGCTCCTATTCTTAGACACGGTCCTAGTCCAGGCCCCCTAGAAAATCCTACTGCTACTATTTTCCCTTCCCTACTTTTTATGAAGCTCAATGCTTTTTTTAAAATATCTCTCGCCACCGCCGCATGGTGTTCTGCAGCCTCTCTCGGATGAATCCCACCACTCTTAGGTCTGTATGTGTCAGAAAAATCGACAATTATTGATCCATCATCAGAAACAACACCTACGCCAAAAGTATGTGCCGTTGATTCGATCCCTATCACGAAATCCATTATGTGTCTCACCTACTTCTTAGATTATTTCTTTTGCTCCAGAGTATTCTTATGCTCCATGGATACCTCTTTATCATTCTTGACAATAATATGTTAACTTTTTTTTCTTCATACGTATCTGCATAATATAGAACCATAACCATACTCCGTCTCGCACGCTTAATTCTTTGGTACATGCTTTTTACCGTTGATATTATATCATGTATTATTACTAAGCTAGCCTCCGGAAAATCCAGATCTCGCTCAGCTACTGGTGTTAGAATCAATATGCTTGGAGCTTTTTCTTTAAAGCTCTCAATAATACGCTTCTTGTTGTACGTGCGTCCTGTCATCAGTAAAATATTGGCATTCAGATTTTTTTCCAATGTTTTTTTGATATATAGCGCTGTACGTACAAAAGACGTGACAATTATAATGTTATTTTTTAATGCTATCCATTCCTTGCATATATCCGATATAGTCCGAACTTTTAGAGACTCCTTAGGGATAATATCTTCTAAATCCACTCCCACGCTTTTTTTGACAATTCGCTTAAACATAGGCCTCGACAAAAATCTCATATAAACTTTTGGTGGACTTGCAAATATGTGTCTTCTTGCGAGTGCAAGTCTTAGGAATTTTACTCTTAATGGATTTGTCGGAGATAGTAATGATATAGCTCTCTGTATTTTTTCTCTATGCTTTAGGGGCGTATCTTCAGGGGGGTAAAGCTTTGAATAATACTCCTTTATTCTATCAGTCACATCCTCAATTTCGCTTGAAATAGAATCTACTATCAGCTTAACATTGGGATCTTTTACACCCACTGGCCGTATTATTGTGAGATTTTTAATAATGAAAGATTTAGCATCTGTTTTTTCTATTAGGGTATCCATCGTTA